>CAUJKI010000310.1 GCA_963205015.1 Pseudomonadota bacterium | reverse complement strand
CCGGCCAGTTGAGGTATCCGACGTGAGCTCCGGGCCGACCGGACGCCGTCGCGTCGGGGTCCTCATTTCGGGCCGTGGCTCCAACATGATGTCGCTCGCAGCCGCGGCCCGCGCGCCGGATTACCCCGCCGAGATCGTGTGCGTCGTCTCGAACCGCCCTAACGCGGCCGGCCTCGTCTGGGCGCGCGAGCAGGGCCTTGCCGCGCACGCCATCGATCACAAGGCGTATGCAACCCGAGAGGCCTTCGAGGAGGCGCTGCACGCCATCCTGGTGGCGGAGGGGGTCGAGTTGGTCGCCTGTGCCGGCTTCATGCGACTCATGACAGCAGGGTTTGTTTCCCGCTGGGCCGGACGGATGATCAACATCCACCCTTCGCTGCTGCCACTCTACCCAGGTCTCCACACTCATGCCCGGGCGCTCGCCGATGGGGTGCGGATCGCCGGCTGCACGGTGCACTACGTGGTCGCCGAGATGGACGCCGGCCCGATCATTGCCCAGGGGGCCGTGCCTGTCGTCGATGGCGACACCCCGGAAACGCTCGCCGGTAGAATTCTCGCTGTGGAGCACACAATTTACCCGCAGGCGCTCGCGCTCGTCGCTTCAGGCGTGGCAGGTCTCGAAAACGGGCGCGTACGTTTAGTGAGCGCTGTTAACCAATCGGGCCGGCTGATCTCGCCCGATCTTGTCGGGCCGGGCTAGGAATAAGGAAAGACAAGCCTTTCGGACACATGCCGCGCCAAAACGCAGCAGCATTGTGACGGCGCGTGGACGTCCGGCCGGGCTGGTGTTACGAGACCCATTGGCAGCCAGAGGCACGTCAGATGCCTTCGTGCGCCGGGGGTGAGGAACGCCGGACGGGCGAAGAAACCTCGATGGTCCGCGTGTATTTCCCGCGCGGGCGTTAGGAACGCACGCAATGACCGCGATCCAAATGCCGACCCAAGATGGTCTGCCCCAGGGAAGTGCAGACGCGCCCGCGCAGCACACGCAGGGCCTCGGTGATCAGGAAAGCATCTGGTTCAAGCTGACGGCCCTGCAGAAGGGCACCGCCGCCAACCCGATGACCATCCTTCAGCAGCTCACGCAGCGCTACGGCGGCGTCATCGCGGTGACGATGGCCAACGAGCGCGTCGTGTTCCTCTCGGAGCCCGATCACTTCAAGCGCGTGCTCGTCACCAAGGCCGACGACTACATCAAATACTTCGACGGTCTGCGCCCGGTTTTCGGCAAGTCGATGATCACGCACGACGGCGCGCTCTGGCAGAAGATCCGCATGCCGCAGCAGCCGGCCTTCCACCCTGACATGTTCGCGGAGTACATCCCGTACTTCCTGACCGCTATTCGTCAGAAGATGGACATCTGGGCCGAGCTCGCGCGGACGGGCGAGAGTGTCGAGATGGTCGAGCAGACCTGGACGCTCGCCGCCGACATGATCTGCAAGGCGCTCTTCGATCGCGACATGCCCTTCAATCCGCACTTCATCTTCAAGTGCGTGAAAACCTACACCGACGTGCCGAGCCACAAAGATCTTCGCATGAAGAAGATGGCGGACGCGGACTTCGAAATCTCCGAGGACAATATCGCCAAGGCCATGGAAGCCTGGGCCGGCGTTCCGCCCTCCATCTTCGCCGCGAACCCGCGCGAGGAGCGCGAGCGCACGCTCCTGAAGATGATCCAGGCCGTGACCGCCGATCCGAATGTGCCGGAGTTCGACGGGCAGCAGGCCATCGATGAGCTGAAGCAGTATCTCTGGGCCGGCACCGAGACGACCGCACTGACGCTCGCCTGGGCACTCTATGAGGCTTCGCGCAGCCCCGAGATCGTCGAGCGCATTCGCCGCGAGGGCGAGGAGGTGTACGGCAGTCGCGAGCCGACGGCGGCCGACTATTCCGGCCTCGCCTACACGCGCGCCGTCATCCAGGAGACCATGCGCTTCTATCCGCCGATCTGGGGCCTCATCCGCGTCGCAACCAAGGACGACGAGATCGGCGGCAAGCAGATCAAGGCGGGCGATCGCGTGGTGCTCTTCGCCTATGGCGCCCATCATGATCCGCGTTTCTGGGAAGAGCCGGAGACCTTCCGCCCCGAGCGCTTCATGGGCGAGGCCGCCAAGAAGCGTCGGCCCTACACCTACATTCCCTTCGGCGGCGGCAAGCGCTCCTGCATCGGCGGCGCCATGAGCCAGGTCGAGAACACGCTGGCGCTTTCGATGTTGATGCGCCGCTTCCGGCCCGAGTACGTGGGCAACAAGTATGCGCCGGCGAGCGAGCATCCAGGCATCAACGCCACCGTGACGCTTACCCCGCGCGGCGGACTCAACTTCCGCATTCACGAGCTGAGTTGAGCGGTCGCGCCGTTGCGAGCGAGGCGATCTGCCAGGGCCATGTCCCCGACATGACCCTAAACTCGCGTCGTAAGGGCGCGCGTCCCTGACACAACGGACGCCTCCGTACTCCCGTCTTTTGTTGATTTGGAGTTCGCCACGAACGCACCAGTAGTCCCCTCTCCCCGCTTTTCGCGGGGAGAGGGTTAGGGTGAGGGGTGGGGACTTGCGCTGACGCTTGCGTATGCCGCCGCCCCTCATCCCGACCTTCTCCCCGCATGCGGGGAGAAGGGGAAATTGGCGTTCGCGCCGCAGGTGCGAGCTACAGG
>CAUJKI010000309.1 GCA_963205015.1 Pseudomonadota bacterium | reverse complement strand
GGCTGTCCAGCGCAAAGAGTTTACGAGGATTGCTGTCGAACAGCGAATTGCCGAACAGACCCAGTCGATGCTCTCTGTTGCCCCGAGTAGGCAGTGAAGGCTGTTGGAGAACGGCCTTCGTAAAATTAGCACGTACGAAGGTCGGCACGCGCACCCAAGAGAGCCCCGCCGCTTATTCGAGTTTGCTCGCTCGAACTATTAGAGTCCTCGTGCCGTCGGCATCGGCGCAGCATCTTTCCCAGTGCGGCAAGTAGTTCAATCCGTGCGCGCGGTTTCATGCGCACTACGTGCGAACGTCATGTAATCGTTGATCTGCGACAGGCACACGCTGCGTGCAGATTCCCCCGCAAAGTACCGACGGAACCAGTCCGAGGTCCATCCGAGCGCCGTCGCCAAGGGGAGATGCCCCTGCCAGCCGAGAGCACGCTCCGCCTTTTGAGAGTTCAATCGCAACTCCATAGCTTCGTGCGGATACTCGGCCGAGTCGCGAATCCAGGCCGACTGCACACCCCACGGAGCAGCCAACAGCTCCACAACGCGAGACACAGGCTGCATGTCCGCATCGGTTGGCCCAAAATTCCAACCACCCGCAAACTCCTTAGGATCGCGGTAGAGCGCTTCTGCCAGGGTAAGGTATCCGCTCAGGCAATCGAGAACATGCTGCCAAGGCCTGGTGGCACCCGGATTGCGAAGAACCACGGGCTCACCCTTGGCTAACGCAGCGATGGTATCAGGGATGAGCTGATGGGGGGTCCAGTCGCCGCCGCCGATGACATTTCCGGCTCGTGCGCTTGCAAGACCGATCTGGCAGCCGTCTTGATCCGCACCCGAGAAGTACGATTGGCGGAATGCATTGGCTACCAGTTCTGCGCAGGCCTTGCTGCTGGAATATGGATCGCGACCGCCAAGCATGTCGTCTTCGCGGTAACCCCAGATCCAGCCGCGGTTCTCATAGACCTTGTCCGTCGTGACATTGACCACGGCGCACTTACTCTTCAGACGCCGCACGCCATTTAGTACACTGGCCGTTCCAACGACGTTGGTTGAATAGGCCTCGACAGGGTCGGCATAGGCATCCAGAACGACGGAGCGCGCCGCGAAATGCATGATCACGTCCGGTTTTATCCGCGCGATCTCATCGGCGATCTTCGATTGCTCGCGAATGTCCCCGGTCACAGACTCGACGACTTCACCGACAGCTGCCTGCTCATAAAGACTGGGGTCAGTAGGTGGCGGTAGCGAATATCCGTGGACCTTGGCTCCTAGTACGTGGAGCCACAAGCACAGCCAGCTCCCCTTGAAGCCCGTGTGTCCGGTGATCAATACCTTTCGGCCGCGCCAGAACTCACTGGTCAATTGGACACCATGTGTCAGTTCTCCGCTTACGGCGTACAAAGCTTCGGAAACGATCGTGTTCACGCCGAAATCAAGGTCAGATTGCCCTGGCGATAGCCCCTTATGAAGAAGCAGTCGGCTCAATTATATCATGCACAATATCGGCCAGTCGCACAACGCGCCGATCGACGTTCATTGATGAAGGCTAATGCGGAGCGGATGCTGATCCCACCGTAACTGTATTTACGGAATTGCCGTGACCGTTGACAATGATATTAAGTAGTAAGATTGCATGGTTGGGCCCGGAGCCGAGCCCCTGGGCCGAGCGATTGCTGACGAAGGTGGGACATGAAAGTCGTTCTATTTTGCGGTGGTTTAGGCACGCGCATCCGCGACTATCCCGAAAACATCCCAAAACCCATGATTCCGATCGGTCTTCAGCCGATCCTGTGGCATGTCATGCAATATTATAGCCGGCACGGGCATCACGACTTCGTTCTGTGCCTCGGCTACAAGGCCAACGTCATCAAAGACTACTTTCTCAAGGTCAATCCGTCCTCCTATAGCGACTGCGTCATCACGGATTTCGGCAACAGGGTGGAACTTCTTGGCGAGCGACTCCCCGATTGGCGGATTACCTGTGTGGACACCGGTGTATGGCGCAACATCGGTCAGCGGCTCATGGCCGTGAAGCATCTGGTCGAGGACGAGGAATATTTCCTGGCCAACTACAGCGATGGCCTGACCGATGCGCCACTCCCGGACATCATCGATCGCCTGAAAAAGAGCGGCAAAGTCGGATGCTTCGTCGCTGTGCGGCCGCCGTTCAACTTCCATCTTGCGGAGTTCGATCGGGAGGGTGCCGTTCACCGCATACGATCGAGCCAGGAATCCGAGATCTGGATCAATGGCGGTTATTTCGTCTTCCATAAAAGCATTTTCGACTATATCCGCGAAGGCGAGGAACTCGTACTCGAGCCGTTCAACCGCCTGATCGCCGAGGGGCAACTGCTCGCCTACCAGCACGAGGGATTCTGGCGCGCGATGGACACGCTCCAAGACAGGCGCGTGCTGGAGGACATGCTGGAGAAGGGCGAAATGCCCTGGCAGGTCTCTTCGAACGGTTCTGGGCAGGCCCGGTCCTGATTCCGCTCAAACTGCAAAGTCCATACGTCATCGACCTAGGCAGCCGCAGGTCGATGGATCAGATCGATGATCAACACAGCGGCTTTGCTTGTCAGTCGGGGCAGCGTCAGCCAAATTGGCGCGCGGCTTATTTCATGAAGTAGGCATGTGCGAAGCGGGAAGACGAAGATGCTGCAGTTCAAGCCTGACTTGCCCGCGGACGCCACGATCCTCTGTCTGGGCGCTCATAGCGACGACATCGAGATCGGATGCGGTGGCACACTGATTGAGCTCCACCGCCGTCATCCGCAGCTCAACTTCGTCTGGGTGGTATTCTCGGGGCGCGGCGAGCGTGAGAGCGAAACGCGGGCGGCGGCAGCGAAGCTGCTGCCCGGTGCCAATATCACGGTCGACGTGCGCGATTTCCGCACCAGCTACTTTCCCCATTGCGCCGCCGAGATAAAGGACACGTTCGAGGAGATCAGCTCGCGCGTCACGCCTCATCTGGTGATGACCCACTATCTCACCGACCGGCACCAGGATCATCGCGTGCTCGCGGAGCTGACGTGGAACACCTTCCGCAACCACGCGGTCCTCGAGTACGAAATTCCGAAGTACGACGGGGATCTCGCCCACCCTGGGGTGTTCTGCGCGCTGCCACCGGAAACAGTCGACCGCAAGGTCGCGGTTCTTCTTGAGTGCTTCCCCTCGCAGCGCAGCCACCAATGGTTCGACGGAGACTTATTCCGGGGGCACCTGCGGTTGCGCGGCATCGAATGCAACTCGCCGACGCGCTTCGCCGAAGCCTTTCACGCACGCAAGCTCGTATTCTAGCGCGCGGCTGAACAACCGCTGGGAATGCCGATCGGGATCTCTTTCGCCAGGAGCGATGCGGAGCGGTCGCGGCCGCCTGCAGGGTCGTGACGGAAAGCTCCGCATGAGCGAGCCAGCGGCACCGAAAGCGCCGCTGGCTCTGTGTTCACTGCATCCAGGCTATCCGCGCACAACTACTTGTCGAGAATAAGCACGATCTCGTCCGTCGAGGGATCGACGATGGCGATGTCGTCCTCGTAGACGAAGTAGCGATATTCGCTGAAATCGGGGATACGCTCGACGACAACGCTGGGCACCGGCAGGAGTTCGATGCCCTGCGGCACGGTCATCCCGACGCGGATGTCGCCGATCCCAAGCCTGATCGAAGCACCGCGATCGATGTGATCGCGCACGAATGCGCGATCCGCAGGAGCGAGCGTGACACGGCGATCGCGCGTTGCTGCCGTGCGGTTGCCGCTGCCCGTGACGACGGCGACCACCTCGTAGCTCGAGGGGTCCACGATCACGATTTCGTCGCGCACGTAGATGTAACGATAGCCGCGGTAGGCAGGCACGACCTCGCCGATATCGGCGGGCAGCGCACGCAGCGGCACACCGCGCGGCACCCTCGTGCCGACGCGAACGTCGAAGTTGACGCCCTTCACACGATTGCGCTCCACGTCGGCGCGAGAAAAGCGCTCGCGAACGGTCGTGCGTTGCTGGTCGGAGAGCTGCGTCCGCGCATCCTGCCCGCGATCGGTTTGACCTTGAGTCGCACGATCTCCGCGGTCGCGCTGGCCTTGCCCTGTACGTGCGCGATCCTTGTCCTGCCCCTGCTCCTGACCAGCACGCGCGCGATCCTCTTGTTTGCCCTGGTCCGAAGCTCGTGGCGTGCTCTTCTGCTGCTCGCGCTTCTCCGTGCGGTCCTGCTTGCGTGGAGCCGTGCCTTCATCGCCGCGCTGTGCCGCGCCGGGTTGGCGTTCAGCGGGCCGCTCCGCGCCGCTCTTGGGCTGCACGGTCTCTCCCGCGCCAGGGTTGGGCCGTCTCTCCTCGGTCTGTGGTGCGGAAGGCATCTGCTGCGTGGAGGGCGCTCCACCTTGCGGCGAACTGCCGCCACCGGACCCGCCAGACTGCGCGAAGGCAGCGCCGCCCATGGCAACAACGAGGGCGCACGCCGAGACCGTGCGCAAGAGCTGAGGTTTCATCGACGTTCTCCTTTGCTCATATCCGTATCGACCAGCAATCCCCGGCGGTGGCGAATGGTTCCGAAGCCATGTCTCGCAACCTTCTGCAGTACATGGGGAAACTGCCTCCACCAAAGTGCAGACGGACAGATGCAGCACCGATATTCCGCACGCGGTTGCCGGAACGCGGCAGCGTGCTAACGTGCACGCGCTCAGGGGAGGTGCACGTGCCGAAATTCGACGATCTGAAGCAGCGCTGCCTCGATGACTGGCAGGCCTACTGTCAGCACGAGTTCATTCGTCAGCTCGGCGGCGGCACGCTCGGGCGGGAATGCTTTCGACACTATCTCGAGCAGGACTATCTCTTTCTCGTCCACTTCGCGCGCGCCTATGGCCTCGCGGTGTACAAGAGCCGCGACATCGTCGATCTCAGGCGCGGGCTCGAGAGCCTCAAGGCCATCGTCGACGTCGAGATGGGGCTGCATATCAAGTACTGCGCGAGCTGGGGCATCAGCGAAGGCGCCCTCATGGCGCTCCCCGAAGCCCGCGCGACCATGGCCTATACGCGCTACGTTCTCGATGCAGGAAACCGCGGCGATCTCCTCGATCTCCATGTTGCGCTTGCGCCCTGCCTGATCGGCTATGCCGAGATCGCGACGTGGCTCATGGCAGAGGCCTCGACCGTGCACGAGGGCAATCCCTATGCGAGCTGGATTGCCATGTACGCGAGCCGCGAATTCCAGGATGCAGCCGCAGGGGAGCGGTCGTGGCTGGATGAACGCCTCGCGGCCGTATCGCCGAAGCGCTTCGATGAGCTCGTCGTCATTTTCCGCGATGCAACGCGCCTCGAGATCGATTTCTGGCAGATGGGGCTGGACCGCCGCTTTTGAGGACTGCCTCACGAAGTGCGAAGAAGCGGATCTGGCGCACGACCTCCTCGATAGAGCAGCGCGAGAAGAACAAGGGCGCCCGCGAACAGCGTCGACTGCGCCACGTTCCAAGGCGTCGCTGCGAGAAGGTTCGTAACCGGCAGGTAGGTGCCGATGAGGACATAGCTGAGGCCGAGCCATATGCGCTGCCGTCCGTCGCACGTCGCCACCATGAGCGCGAACATCGGCAGCGTTATGCCGTAGTGATGCTCCCAGGCAATTGGTGAAGCCAGCGTGAGGCAGAGAGCCATGATGCAGAAGTCGCGAAGGCGCGCGGCTTCCCCCTCGGGCGCGCGGCGCAAGAGAGCGAGCGAAAGGAACACCGCCGCCGCCACCAGCGTGCCGGTACGGACCCAGATGTTGTAGGGAGCCCGGCTGCTGAACGCGAGGCTGTTGTAGGTCACCGGATCGGAGAGACTGAACAGGCGGTTGAGCAACCCGTTGGCCGACTGGTTCGGGAAATAGAGCTCGCCCGTCTCGGAGAGCACGCGAAGAATACGAATGTAGTCGACGTGATTGGCGAGGCCGTAGGTCGCGAGCGAGATCGCGAGGCCGATCGCGACCGTGATCGAGAAGGCCACCGCGAACGACCACGTGCGCCTCAGTACGGCCCACAGCAGGAACAGTCCGAAATGCGGCTTGATGAGCGTCACTGCGCCGATCAGGAAGCCCGAGACCGCCCCCTGCCCCCGCGCCCAGAAGAGAAGCGCCAGCGCGAACACTGCGTTGATCCAGACCTGGATCTGACCAAGCGTATAGGCCTTGACGATCGGATAGAACGTCAGCGTGAGCCCGAGCACGAAGACGGCACGAAGGCCTACCAAAACACGCGTGTCGCCCTCGAGCCCCGCCTGCTTCAATGAGCGTTCGAGTAGCGCGACGGTCGCCGCGAAGCCGAGTGCGATAAAGGCCCAGCCCAGCACGTCATTGATCGTCAGCGTCTGATAGACGACGTGCTTGTTCGTCCTGACATAGTCGACGCCGGCAACATGAAGCATGCCTTCGAGCGCGAACAGTGACGAGAGTGGATACTGGAAGCGCTGGCCGCGGTTGAAAAACAGCTCCGAGTAGACGGGTCGCGGACCCGGCGACTTCAGATAGTCGACCGCCGACATCATCACGCCCCAGGAGTCGTCGACGCTTCGGCCGTGGAGCACATCCCAGGTATGGTGCAGCGCCGTCTCGTTGTAAGGCGCCGGCGCGGCAATCCAAAGCAGGGCATTCGGCAGCAGCACGCCGAGCAGCAGGAAGATACCGAGGCCGGCCGTCACGGTCCTCGCCTTGAGACGCGCGCGAAGCGCACCCTGCCGTGAGCTCAAGAGCGCCTACTCCAACCTGTTCAATGCCACTTCGAAGGCATCGAAGTTGCGCAGCGGCACTTGCAAAGGCGTACCCGCGCGACGATTGGCAATCACGGGCACGCGCTGCTCCGAGAGGCCACCGTGCGAGCGCAGCGGCTCGTCGAGCCCCGAGAGATCATGCCGCTCCGGCGATGTGCCGAGCACCTTGTGGCGCTCCGATATCACGACGATGTCGCCGATCCGATCCGACGGCAGCGCGAACTGCTGGCAGGCAATGTCTCTCGCGCAGGCCATCTCGATGCCGTCGATGTCCCACAGCCTGTCGAGCAATCGCGGGACGGCCGATGCATCCGGAACATGCACGGTCGCAAAGCCGCCGAGCGCACCGTGGTGAGCCACATAGGGATCGGTGATCGGCAAAATCACGCGGGCGACGCCGGCCCCGATCCATTCGTCGAACAGGGACTGCAGATAGATGACGTCCGGCGCGCCGTCGGCCGTGTGCTTGTCGTTCATGCCGTGGTCGGCCGTGGCGAGGATCGTGCAGCCGAGGCGGTCGAGCGCGTCGAGATAGCCGTCGATCATGCCGTAGAAGCTGTTCGCGACGGATGTGCCGGGACCGACCTTGTGCTGGATGTAGTCGGTCGTCGAGAGATACATGAGGTCCGGACGGAAACGCTCGACGAGTTTCACGCCTGCAGCGAAGACGAACTCGGAGAGATCGGCGGAATAGACCTCAGGCACGGGCTTACCGACCATTTCGAGCACGCCGTCGATGCCGTTCGCCGTGCGCGTCGCCTGATCGGCCCTCTCCGAGGAAAACGCAATCGCGCGGCCCGTTGCATAGTCGAGCCCGTTCGAGAGCAGCAGGCGCAGCTTGTCCTTCGCGGTCACCATGGCGACCTTCGCACCCGCATCATGGAGGGCCGCAAGAATGGTCGGCGCGCGCATGAACTTGGGATCGTTCATCATCACTTCGGTGCCGGTGGCGGCATCGTAGAAGAAGTTGCCCGCAATACCGTGCACGGCAGGCGGGCGGCCGGTGATAATCGACAGATTGTTCGGGTTGGTGAAGCTCGGGATCACACTGTCGGCGTGCGTGTGAAGCCCATCGTGCATGAAGCGCGCGAAAGTCGGGGCGAGGCCGGCATCGATGGCCGCTTCGATATAACCCGGCTCGGAGCCATCGAGGCAGATGACCACGGTCGGCCGCTTCGGAAAGCGGTAGCTGCGTCCGTTACACGTCACTTCGGCCATGATCATTCCGTGTTCGCTTGCCGCGCCATTCTCGAGCGAAAGGCCGTCTCGAAGCGCTTGAGGTTATCGTTGTTCTTGCCCCAGTCGAAGATGACCGTGCCGAGCGCGCTGTGGCTCGAGACCTCGACGAGCGTCTTGCCGGCGCCCGCGTCACTGAGCCGCGCAGTCATGACCTCGCCGATGCTGCGCCAGTTGATCGTCGTGCGAGCCGTTACCGTGGTGCCGTCGCGACTGAAACGATAGCAGCGCATATCCGAGAGTGCCTGCACCATCGGCATGAGCAGATCGTCGGGCTTTCCCTCGACCTCGAACGACGTCTGCCGGCTGACTGCCATCTCACCCCCTGAACGCCACGACGGCAGTGGTCACTTGAAGCCGGATTCCTTGGCCTTCAGCAGAGCGACCACAACCGAGTTGACCGGTGTCGCAATGCCGACCTTCGAGCCCTCGCGTGGGATAGCCCCGTTGATGTTGTCGACCTCGGCACGCCGGCCGGCCATATGGTCCAGCAGCATGGAGGGCCGCGCGCCCGGGATCTTCTGGCCGAACTCGCGCACATAGCGCACGGGATCATCGAAGTCGAGCGTGATGCCCTTGGCCCGCGCCACCTGATAGGCCTCGTGCGCGCAGGCTGCGGCAATGCTCCACGCGCTCGGATTCGCCTGCACCTCGCCGACACGAAGCCCCGTGATCGCGCACGGCCCCGAGTACGTGCAGTTGCAGATGAGCTTCTCCCAGACCATCTTGTGGATGTCGTCGAAGGTCAGCACCTTGAAGCCGCCGGCACGCCACGCATTGGCAACCGCTTCCAGGCGCTCGGTCATCCCGCCGTCCATTTCGCCGAGCCGCAGGAACTCCATACCATTGTGGTGGGCATGGCCCGGGCCTTTCATCGAAGCGCCGAAGCCGCCGACCACGCCGAGCATGATCCGCTTCGACCCGACCACATCGGCGACGATGTCGGCACTGCCGAGCCCGTTCTGGATGGCGAGAATCGGCGCGCCGGGCTTGCCGACAGAAAGCGCCGCCTTAGCTGCTGCGCCGACGCCGTCGTACTTCGTCGCGACGATGACGAGATCGGCGTCCTTCACATCGGCGGGATTGGTAGTCGCGTTAACACGCACCGTGCGGTCGCCGGACGCCCCTTCGACGCGCAGGCCCTTTTCGCGGATGGCATCAACGTGCTCCTTCCACGTATCGATCGCCCAAACGTCGTGCTTTCCTTGGTCGGCAAGCAGCGCGGCATAGACCGAGCCCATGGCGCCGACGCCGATGATCGCGATTTTCATGGGATGCCTTCCACTCGTTGGTTCCTAGTAGCTGCGCGGCATGCCGAGCACGTTCTGGCCGACAAAAGCGAGGACCATATTCGTCGAGATCGGCGCCGTCTGATAGAGGCGCGCCTCCCGCCACTTGCGCTCGATACCGTACTCGCGCGCATAGCCAAAGCCGCCGAAAGTCTGCAGGCAAGCCTCGCCGGCCTTCCAGGCAGCTTCCGCCGCGAGCATCTTGCCGATGTTGGCTTCGGCGCCGCAATCGCGTCCCGCTTCGAAAAGCGTCGTGCCGCGACGCACGACCAGCTCGGCCGCCATGAGATCGGCATAGGCCCGGGCAATCGGAAACTGCACGCCCTGGTTCTTGCCGATCGGATTGCCGAACACGACGCGCTCGTTCGCGTATTCCGTCGCGCGGCGGATGAAGTATTTCGTATCGCCGAGGCACTCCGAAGAGATCAGCAGGCGCTCGGCGTTCATGCTGGAGAGGATGTAGCGGAAGCCCATTCCCTCCTCGCCGATCAGTGCATCGGGCGGCACCTCGAGATTGTCGAAGAACACCTCGCAGGTGTTATGGTTGATCATGGCGTCGATCTTCTTGATCTCGACGCCGCGGCCCTTGGCTTCACGCAGATCGACGAGGAAGACGGAGAGGCCGTCCGTGCGCCGCTTGACCTGATCTACGGGCGTCGTGCGCGCAAGCAGCAACATGAGGTCGGAGTGGAGCACGCGGCTCGTCCAGACCTTCTGGCCGTTCACGATGTATTTGTTGCCGCGTTTCTCGGCGCGCGTCTTGAGCTGCGTCGTATCGGAGCCCGTCGTCGGTTCGGTGACGCCGAAGGCCTGAAGGCGCAGCTTGCCCGAAGCGATGTCGGGCAGGTACTTGCGCTTCTGCTCCTCCGAGCCGTG
>CAUJKI010000308.1 GCA_963205015.1 Pseudomonadota bacterium | reverse complement strand
GGCAGCGCCTCAAGGCGGCGCTGAGTGCGGCGAACGGCGCCATCAGTGCGCTCGTCGCGGTTCAGCCGCAGCTCCGCGGCATGGGTTCGACTCTGGTCGGCGTCGCTTTCCATGACGATCACGCAAGCTGGATCAGTGTCGGCGACAGTCCGCTCTACCTCTACCGGCGCGGCGAAATGGCACGCCTCAACGAGGACCACTCCATGGCGCCGGTGCTTGACAAGCTCGTCGCGGCGGGGCGGCTCACGGAGGAGGAGGCCGAGGACGATCCGCGCCGTCACATGCTGCGCTCGGCCGTGGTGGGCGAAGATCTGGACCTCGTCGATCTCGCGCAAACTCCGTGGGCGCTGCAGGATGGTGATGTCGTAGTGTTGGCGAGCGATGGCATTCATTCGATCGCCGACGTCGAGATCGCCCGCGTCATTGCGGCCTATCGCAAGGACGGTGCGGACGCGACCGCCGATGCGCTGATCGCGGCCGTCAGGGAAGCCAACGTCCCACACCAGGACAATACGACGGTGGTCGTGGTTACCGCAGGCGATTGAAGCGCCAAATACGCACGGCCTCTAAGAACCGGCCTTTTTTTCATTTGACCTCCCAGTGGGAAGGATCAGAGTCCTGAACAATTGTCCGGGACCTCGGAAAACCTTGAACTTGGTGCACTTGCGCGGGACCCGGGGTTGAACTAAGGAAGCGGTTCCTGTCGGCAAGAAGTCGCGCTAAAGCGGCCATGCGATAGTAGGGAGGTGATTAACGGTGACCGCAATTGCTGCGCCAGCCGACGCGCCGGCGTCGGCGCTCGACACCGTTCCGAAGCTGCTCCTGCACAATGCGAAGCGCTACGGCTCGCGTCCGGCCTTCCGCGAGAAGGCCTTCGGCATCTGGCAGACGTGGACGTGGACCGAGACGAAGGATGAGATCGAAGCCTTCGCGATCGGTCTCAAGCTGCTCGGGCTGAAGCATGGCGAGACCGTCGCCATCATCGGCGACAACCGGCCTCAACTCTATTGGGCATTCTGCGCGGCGCAAAGCCTCGGCGCTATTCCGGTGCCCGTCTATCAGGACTCCGTTGCCGAGGAGATGGCCTACGTCCTCAAGCATGCCGAGGTCAAATACGCGATCGTCGAGGACCAGGAGCAGGCGGACAAGGTGCTCTCGATCGCCGATGAGATCGGCACCATCCGCAAGATCATCTACAATGATCCGCGCGGTCTCCAGAAGTACGATCCCAATGGCCTCGTCTCGATCGCGAGCCTCCAGGAGGCAGGGCGCAAAGCGCTGAAGGCCGACCCGGCCGTCCGCAAGGCCTGGCTCGATGACGTCGCGGCCGGCAAGGGCAGCGACATCAGCGTCATGCTCTACACCTCGGGCACGACAGGGCGGCCTAAGGGCGTGATGCTGACGCAGGAGAACGTCGTCATCTCCGGCCGCAATGCCAACCTCTTCGATCATTTCACGCCTGACGACACCATGCTCGCCTACCTGCCCATGGCCTGGGTCGGAGATCATATCTTCTCCTATGGGCAGGCCTATGCCGGCGCGCTCTGCGTATCCTGCCCGGAGAGCCCCGACACGATCACGGAAGACCGCCGCGAGATCGGTCCTACGTACTTCTTCGCGCCGCCCCGCGTGTTCGAGAACATGCTCACGCAGATCATGGTGCGCATGGAGGATGCGGGACGTCTGAAGAAGGCGATGTTCGATTATTTCCTCAAGGTCGCGCGCCGCGTCGGCGAGCCCATTCTCGACGGCCGGCCGGTTTCATTCCTCGATCGCCTGCGCTACCGCATCGGCGATCTTTTGGTGTACGCCCCCTTGCGCAATCGCATGGGCTTCTCGAACCTGCGTGTTGCGTACACGGCCGGCGAAGCCATTGGCCCCGAGCTTTTCAGCTTCTTCCGCTCGCTCGGCATGAACCTCAAGCAGCTTTACGGACAGACGGAGGCGAGCGTCTTCGTTACGCTCCAGCCGAACGGCGAAGTCTATCCCGAGACCGTCGGCAAGCCCGGGCCTGACGTTCAGATCCGGATCGCCGAGAACGGCGAAGTGCTCTTCAAGAGCCCCGGCGTGTTCCTCAAATACTACAAGAACGACGAGGCGACGGCCGAGACCAAGACTGCCGACGGCTGGGTGCACACGGGCGACGCGGGCTTCATCGATCAGCGCGGGCACCTGCGCATCATCGACCGCGCCAAGGACGTCGGCCGCCTGACCGACGGGACGCTGTTCGCGCCGAAGTACATCGAGAACCGACTCAAGTTCTATCCCGAGGTCAAGGAGGTCGTTGCGATCGGCCACGGCCGTGACTACGTGACGGTGCTGATCAATATCGACCTCACCTCGGTCGGCAACTGGGCCGAGCGCAACAACGTCATCTATGCGAGCTATCAGGAGCTCGCCGCGCACCCCGACGTCTACGCGATGATCGAGCGTCGTGTCGACGAGCTCAACAGGTCGCTCGCGACCGAGGAAATGGTGGCCGGCTCGCAGATCCGCCGCTACCTCATCCTGCATAAGGAGCTCGATGCCGACGATGGCGAGCTCACGCGCACACAGAAGGTGCGCCGCAGCTTCATTGCCGAGCGCTATGCCCCCCTGATCACGGCGCTCTACGATGGCACGACGCGCTGCCAGATCAAGACCGAGGTGACCTTCGAGGACGGCCGCAAGGGCGTCATCGAAGGTGATGTGAAGATCGTGGACATGAAGACGTATCCGCCCGTCAAGGCGGCGGTCAGGGAGGCCGCGGAATGAAGGCGGACGTTCAGGAGAGGTCGGGGGCTGCCGGCGCCGGACACGCGGGCACCGACCGCGCCATCGGCGACGTGCTGCTTTCGGTCGAGAACGTGTCGCTCGCCTTCGGCGGCGTCAAGGCGATCTCCGATGTCAGCTTCGATATCCGCAAGGGCGAGATCCGCGCGATCATCGGGCCGAACGGCGCCGGCAAGACGTCCATGCTCAACGTGATCAACGGCTTCTATCACCCCAATCAGGGCACGATCACCTTCAAGGGTACGAAGCGCCACGACATGCGGCCCTATATCGCCGCTTCGCAGGGCATTTCGCGTACCTTCCAGAACCTCGCCCTCTTCAAGGGCATGACGACGCTCGACAACATCATGGCGGGCCGCGCACTCAAGATGCGCCGCGGTCTCCTGTGGCAGGCCCTCCACTGGGGACCAGCTCTCTGGGAAGAAATCCGTCACCGCGAGGCCGTCGAGAAGATCATCGACTTCCTCGAGATCCAGCACATTCGCAAGGCGCCTGTCGGCAAGCTCCCGTACGGCCTCCAGAAGCGTGTCGAGCTCGGCCGCGCACTCGCCATGGAGCCGGAGCTCCTGCTGCTCGACGAGCCGATGGCCGGCATGAACCTCGAAGAGAAGATGGACATGTCGCGCTATATTCTGACGGTGAACGACCAGTTCGCCACGACGGTCGCCCTCATCGAGCACGACATGGGTGTCGTGATGGACATCTCGGACCGCGTCGTGGTGCTCGAGTACGGGCGCAAGATCGCCGACGGTACACCCGATGAGGTCCAGCGCAATCAGCGCGTCATCGACGCCTATCTCGGCATCAGTCACTAAGGAGCGGGCGTGGTCGTCCTCGGTCAATTCATCGAAGTCCTCATCGGCGGGCTCCTCGCTGGCGTGCTCTATTCGCTCGTCGCGCTTGGTTTCGTGCTGATCTTCAAGGCCTCGGGCGTTTTCAACTTCGCGCAGGGCGCGATGGTGCTGCTGGCCGGCCTCGCCCTGGTGCGCTCGCTCGATTTTCTGGCTGCGCGCGGCGTTCCGATGTGGGCGGCGATCGTGCTCGGGCTGCTGTTCGCAGCCGTCGTCATGGCGATCACCGCGGCTCTCATTCAGAAGCTCGTTCTCGGCCCGCTCGTCAATCAGAGCGATCTTTCGCTCTTCATGGCCACGATCGGCATAACCTTTGTGCTCGAAGGCGCCGGCCAGATGATCTTCGGCTCGGACGTCTATCCGCTCTCGCTCTTCCCGACCGATGCCTGGTTCGTTCTGGACGGCCTCTTCGAAGGTGGGCTCCTCGTCAACAAGCTCGACGTTTGGGGTGGCCTGATCGCGGGTGCGCTCGTTGCCGGCCTTGCCATCTTCTTCCAGCGCACCAAGACAGGTCGTGCGCTGCGCGCCGTCGCGGATGACCATGCGGCTGCCGAATCCGTCGGCATCCCGATCACCTGGATCTGGTTCGTCGTCTGGCTCGTTGCCGGTCTCGTTGCTCTCGTCGCCGCGACCGTCTGGGGCACCAAGCTCGGCGTGCAGTTTTCGATCGTCTTCCTCGCCCTGAAGGCGCTGCCCGTTCTCATCATCGGCGGCTTCACGTCGGTGCCCGGTGCCATTGTCGGCGGCCTCATCGTGGGTGCGGGCGAAAAGATTGCCGAGGTCTATCTCGGACAGCAGATTGGTGGCGGTATCGAATACTGGTTTGCCTACGTGCTCGCTCTGGCCGTCCTGCTCGTGAGGCCCCAGGGCCTCTTCGGCGAGCGCATTATCGAACGTATCTGAGGAGGCGAGGCGTGCTCTATCGCGAGGCCGGCCAGTTCAAGACCTCCTACACCGCGGACATGGCGATCTTCCCGATCCGCCAGGATCGCATTGCGCTAATCCTTCTGCTGCTGTTCGCCTTCGTCGGTATTCCGCTGCTCGCGCACTTCCAGCTCTGGCCGCTCGGCAGCGATTATATGCTGCGCGCCATCTTGATCCCGTTCCTGATCCTTTCGCTTGCGGCGATCGGCGTGAACATCCTCGTCGGGTACTGCGGTCAGATCTCGCTCGGCAGCGGTGCCTTCATGGCTATAGGTGCCTACAGCGCCTACAAGTTCGGCACCGGCGTCCACATCCCGCTCGAGTTTCTCGGCACCGAGATCCGCATTGCGCCGCTGCCCGTCCTGCCGTCCATTCTGCTCGGCGGGCTCATGTCGGCGATCGTCGGCATCCTGTTCGGCATTCCGAGCCTCAGGATCAAGGGCCTCTATCTCGCCGTCGCGACGCTCGCCGCGCAGTTCTTCTTCGACTGGGTCTTTCTGCGCGTGAAGTGGTTCACCAACTATGCGCCGTCAGGCTCCATCGCCGCGCCCGATCTCCACTTCTTCGGCTATTTCGTCCACTCGCCGATCGAGCGCTATCTGCTCTGTCTCGTGTTTGTGACGGTCTTCGCGCTCATCGCCAAGAACCTCGTCCGCGGAAATATCGGGCGGCAGTGGATGGCCATCCGCGACATGGACATCGCCGCCGAGCTGATGGGTATCCGCCCCCTCTATGCGAAGCTGACCGCGTTTGCCGTGTCGTCGTTCATCGTCGGCGTCGCCGGTGCGCTGTGGGCCTTCATCTACCTCGGGGCCTGGGAGCCGCTGGCCTTCAGCATCGACCGTTCACTGCAGCTTCTGTTCATGGTCATCATCGGCGGTCTCGGATCGATCCTCGGCTCGTTCCTTGGCGCAGCCTTCATCTTGATCCTGCCCATCCTGCTCGATCAGGTACCCCACGCGTTTGGCGTGCCCGTAAGCGTCGAAACCGTTTCGCACCTCGTCTTCATCGTGACGGGTGCGTTGATCTGCTACCTTCTGATCGTCGAGCCGCATGGCTTTGCGCGGCTCTGGTCGATTGCGAAGGAGAAACTCAGACTGTGGCCGTTCCCCTATTGAGGCCGCACGTTCGAGTCCATGCCCTGCGCGCGAAGTGGTGCGGCGAGCGGGGCAAACAAGAAGAAGCACCCGCGAGGAGTCCGGCATCCGCCGGCGTGTGGAGGAGGTAGTAATGCTACGAAAGACTTTGGCAGCCGCCACTGCGGCCACCGCGGTGCTCTCCGGGGCCGGTTTCGTGCTCTCGGCAGGCCCCGCGATGGCTCAGAACGAGCAGTTCATTCCGCGCCTCGTCTACCGGACGGGCGCCTATGCCCCTAACGGCATTCCGTTCGCGAACGGTGCGGCCGACTACATCACCATGCTGAACGAGCGCGATGGCGGCATCAACGGCGTCAAGCTCGTCATGGAAGAGTGCGAGACGGGCTATGCGACGGACAAGGGCGTCGAGTGCTACGAGCGTCTGAAGGCCAAAGGGCCGACAGGTGCGGCTTACTTCTCTCCGCTCTCGACCGGCATCACATTCGCGCTGACCGAGAAGGCGCCGGGTGACAAGATGCCGATCCTAACGCTCGGCTACGGTCGTTCCGATAGCCGCAACGGCGCTGTGTTCGCCTGGAACTTCATCGCAGTGGGCAGCTACTGGACAGCCGCCGACATCGCCATTCAGCATGTAGCCAAGGAGCTTGGCGGCTTCGACAAGCTGAAGGGCAAGAAGATCAGCCTCGTCTATCACGACAGTCCTTACGGCAAGGAGCCCATTCCGGCTCTCGAGGTGCGTGCCAAGAAGGATGGCTTCATCTTCAAGGCAATCCCTGTGACGCATCCGGGCGTCGAGCAGAAGTCGCAGTGGCTCGCCATTCGCCAGGACCGTCCCGACTATGTCCTGCTGTGGGGCTGGGGCGTCATGAACTCGACGTCGATCAAGGAAGCTGCCGCCGTCGCCTATCCACGCGACAAAATGCTTGGCGTGTGGTGGTCGGGTGCCGAGCCGGACGTGATCCCGGCGGGCGATCAGGCCAAGGGCTACAAGGCGCTGCTGCTTCAGCATCCTGCGGGCAAGTTCGGCGTGCATGGTGATATCGAGAAGCACGTCTATGCCAAGGGCCAGGGCGTCGGCAAGGACACCAACGGACAGGTTCTCTACAACCGCGGCCTGATCGACTCGCTGATCGGCACCGAGGCCATCCGCACGGCGCAGGCCAAGTTCGGCAACAAGCCGCTCACGGGCGAGCAGGTCCGTTGGGGATTCGAGAACCTCAACCTCACGGCCGAGCGCATCAAGCAGCTCGGTTTCGAGGGGATGCTCAAGCCGATCAAGTTCTCCTGCGCCGATCACCAAGGTGCCGATGAAGGTCGCGTCCATCAGTGGGATGGCAAGGAGTGGAAGATCATCTCCGACTTCTACAGTGCCGACCGCTCGGTCGTGGATCCGCTCGTGAAGGAAGTCTCGGCGAAGTACGCGGCCGAGAAGAACATCACGCCGCGCGACTGCTCGAAGGAGCAGTAAGCGCGGGGCGCGGGTCTTGCGCGCGATTCCAGACACTCGAATGAGGCGGCATCGCCGCCTCATTTATATACTTCCAAGCCGACCAAACCGGAGCACGCCCGCGTGATCGCAGCCGCCGTCCCCGCCGTAGAACCGGCGACGCCGATCCTGAGCATCAAGAATATCGAGGTCATTTACGACCACGTCATTCTCGTGCTGAAGGGCGTCTCGCTCGAAGTGCCGGCTGGCGGCATCGTCGCTCTGCTCGGCGCGAACGGCGCCGGCAAGTCGACCACGCTCAAGGCCATCTCGAATCTTCTCGAATCCGAGCGCGGCGAGGTCACCAAGGGCGCCATCCAGTTCCAGGGCGAGCGTGTGGACGGCCTGACGCCGAATGCCATGGTCCGCCGCGGCCTCGTCCACGTCATGGAAGGGCGCCACTGCTTCGGCCATCTGACCGTCGAGGAGAATCTCCTGACCGGCGCCTATACGCGCCGCGACGGTGGCGCTGCCGTGCGCCAGGACCTCGAGATGATCTACGGCTACTTCCCCCGCCTGAAGGAGCGCCGCCAGAGCCAGGCCGGCTACATCTCCGGCGGCGAGCAGCAGATGACAGCCATTGGCCGCGCACTCATGAGCCGCCCGCGCATGATGCTGCTCGATGAGCCCTCCATGGGCCTTGCGCCACAGCTCGTCGAACAGATTTTCGAGATCACCAAGCGCATCAATGAGGAGCAGGGCGTCTCCGTGCTGCTCGCCGAGCAGAACACCAACATGGCGCTCAAGTACGCGAACTACGGCTACATCCTCGAGACCGGTCGCGTCGTGCTCGATGGCGAAGCGAAGACGCTGCGCGAGAATGCAGACGTCGCCGAGTTCTATCTCGGCGTTGCCGGCGGCGAGCGTGCTTCATTCCGCGATGTGAAGCATTATAAGCGGCGCAAGCGCTGGCTGGCCTGATCGGATCGGGCCGCACGGCGCGCAGCCGGGCGGCCTCGTGCGCGTCTCAGCTTTTCGGCACGCCCTTGCCCTCGCCGATATCCCAGTAGAGGCCGGCCATGAGCTGGATGGCGCTCCGCGAGAGCGGCATCAGGATGTGCTCGTCGGGCCAGTGCTGCGAGCACGATGCATAGGAGTGCGGGATCCAGATCGTCGGCATCCCGAGATCGTCGGTGAAGATGTCGTTGCAGATCGAGCCGCCGGTCGAGGGGATGATCGCCGGCTTGACGTTCGTCGAGCGCCGCGCCGAGCCGGCCACGAACTCGGCCCAGGGATGATCCGGCTCCGTCCGCGTCGCGGCAAAGCCGCCATCGTTTGTGGCCGGCGGCGGCACGACCTTCACGAGCGTGTGGCCTTTCGCCGCGAGATGGGACTGTACCGCCGGAACGATCTGGTCAGCGCGCGTGCCGGCGACGAAGCGCAGCTGGCAGTTCGCGACTGCCTTCGGCGGAATGGCGTTTACGGGCCGCTCGGGCGTCCCCGTCGTGAAGGCCAGGATGTTGAACGTGTTCGCCGCATACACGCGCTCGGCAGGCCTCAGCTCCGGCTCGCCCCACCATTCATCCACCTGGGGCCCCTTGTCGCCGCCATCGATCTCGACGTCGGCGAGCACGTCCTTGACGGCACGCGACATCGGCGGTGCTTTCAGCGCCTCCACGAGCAGCTCGCCCTGCGGCCCGACGATCGAGGCGAGCGCATGCGCGAGGATGAAACCGGGATTGGCGATGAGCCCGCCCCAGTTGCCCGAATGGTGTCCGCCCTCGCGCAGGTCGACGACGAGGTCGAAGTTCAACGCGCCGCGGCATCCGAGCGAGATCGTCGGGCGGTCCTGCTTTACGCGCGGGCCGTCCGAGGCGATCAGCACGTCAGCGGCGAAGTCCGCCTTGTTCGCGCGAACGAGCTCCTTGAGGCCCTTGGAGCCGGCTTCCTCGCCCGTTTCGATCATGAACTTCACGTTGAAGCCCAGCTTGCCGCCACGCTCCGCCATGACGGCCGAGAGCGCGGCCATGTTCAGCGTGTGCTGACCCTTGTTGTCCGCCGTGCCGCGGCCGTAGAGCCGATCGCCGTCGCGGGCCGTGACCCAGGGACCCTTGCCCTTGGTCCAGCGCTCGTCCATGCCAAGCACGACATCACCATGGCCATAGCCGAGTACGGTCGGCAGCGCGGGGTCCTCGATGCGCGTCGCGAGCAGCACCGGCCCTTGGCCCTTGAAGGGGTTCTCGTAGGTCTTGATCGTGAAGCCCATGGCTTCGAAGGCCGGCTTCATCTGGTCGTTCAGGTAGCGATGGCACTCGGTGATCGCGCCCGCATCGGGAAACTTCTGGCTCTCCGTACGCACGGCGACGCGCTGGGCGAGCTCGCGCTCGAAGGTCCCATCGTCTACGTATTGCTCGGCGCGGGCGATGGCACCGGTGCGACTTCCACTCATGCAGCAGCATCCTTCTTCACGTCGTCATCATAGAGGTGGCACTCGACCATGCCGGCAGCGCTCGTCAGCGGACGTGGCACGATCCGGTCGCAGGGGCCGAAGCGGCGTGCGCAACGCGGATGAAAACGGCAGCCCGTCGGCATGTCGAGCGGGTTCGGATAGGTCGCGCCGAGCTGCGTGTCGGGAACGCCGAGGCCGGGCTCGGGCGTCAGCACCGACTTCAGGAGCGCTTCAGTGTAGGGATGGCGCGGATTGCGGAAAAGCGTATCCGTGTCCGTCTGCTCAACGATGCGCCCGAGGTACATGACCGCGACGCGATCGGCCATGTGCTCGACGACAGCGAGATTGTGGCTGATCAGCAGGTAGGTGAGCCCGAGATCGCGACGCAGATCCTGCAGCAGGTTCAGAATCTGCGACTGCACCGAGACGTCGAGCGCCGAGGTCGGCTCGTCACAGATGACCATGCGCGGTCGATTGATGAGCGCGCGCGCGATGGCGACGCGCTGGCGCTGGCCGCCCGAGAGCTGGCTCGGATAATTGTCGAAGAGACGGCGCGCGAGGCCGACAAGCTCCATCATCTCATGGACGCGCTTCTTCTCCTCTTCGCTGCCGACGCCGCCCTGCACGCGGAGTGGCAGGCCGATGATCGAGCCGACGGACTTGCGCGGATTGAGCGAGGAGTAAGGATCCTGGAACACGGGCTGCACGAGGCGGGCAACGTCGCGACGTCTCATGCCGGTGAGGGGCTGGCCGTCGATCTTCAGCGAGCCGGACGAAGGCGGCATCAGGCCGAGCAGCATGCGCGCGAGCGTGGTCTTGCCGCAGCCGGATTCGCCGACGAGGCCGACGACCTCGCCCTGGCGGATCGAGAGGTTGACACCGTTGACGGCGTGCAGCGGCTTCTTCGCGCGCATGAAGCCCTGCGAGACCATGAACATGCGCGTGACGTCGATGGCCTCGAGCATTGGCGGGGCGGACAGGGTGGCCGTTTTGGGCTCCGGGCGCATGGCGGTCGTGGTGCTCATGCCGCGCCCTCCTCGGCTGCCGCGGGCTGTCGGCTCAACTCGTCGGCGCGGATGCAGCGCACCGCGTGCCCCCTGCCCGGTGCAGACACGAGCGGGATGGGTGCGGCCCGGCATTCGTCGATCACGTAATTGCACCGGCCGGCGAAGTGGCAGCCCTCCATTTGTCCGACGAGCGAGGGCACCATGCCGGGGATCGTGCCGAGATGCTCGCCACGCTTGGTCTTACCGGGAATGGGGATACAGTCGAGAAGGCCGCGCGTGTAGGGATGGCGCGGTGCGCCGAAGACCTCCGCTGCCGTGCCCGTCTCGACCACCTGGCCGGCATACATGACGACGACGCGGGTTGCGATGCGGGCGACGACGCCGAGATCGTGCGTGATGAGCACGAGGCCCATGTGAAACTCGCGCTGCAGCTCGGCGAGCAGATGAAGGATCTGCGCCTGGATGGTCACGTCGAGCGCCGTCGTCGGCTCGTCCGCGATGATGAGATCAGGCCCCGTCATCAGCGCCATGGCAATCATGACGCGCTGGCGGAGCCCGCCGGAGAGCTGGTGGGGGTACTGGCGCAGACGCTGGCCGGCTGCGGTGATGCCGACGCGCTCGAGCAGATGCACGGCGCGCTCGCGCGCCTTCGCACGTGGGACCTTGCGGTGGCGCAGCAGGGCTTCCTCGAGCTGGTTCCCGATCGTGTAGGCAGGATTGAGCGAGGTCATGGGTTCCTGGAAGATCATACCCATGCGGTTGCCGCGCAGATCGGCCATTTTCGTCTCGGGTACGCCGATGAGCGGGTCGCCGAGCAGCGTGAGCGTGCGCGCGACGCGGCGCGCACGCCTCGGCAAGAGATCCATGATCGCGAGCGCGGTCAGCGATTTGCCGCAACCGGACTCGCCGACGATGCAGACTGTCTCGCCACGATCGACGTGAAAGCTTACTCCTTGCACGGCATTCAGCGTTCCGGAGGGCACCGGCAGGGAGACTTCGAGCCCTTCGACGGTCAGGATGCGATCGCTCATGGGCCCAACCAATACGCACTGAATTCCCGTCCCCCTTGCACCGAAGGCGCGCCTTCGACGCGACGAGGGGAGCGGTTAGGGGTAGGAGGAATCCCTACCGTGGATGCTCTGCAATCAACCCCTCCCAACCTCTCCCGCAAGGGAGGAGGGACCAAGTCGGTGGATGATGATGCGAGCGTGTTCATATGATCGAGCTGCGGTTCTAGCTGCGGTTTTCTGGTGCCGTCACGTCGCGCAGGCCGTCGCCGACCAGATTGATCGACAGCACGAGCATGAACAGCGCGACGCCGGGGATCGCGATCAGCCAGGGATCGAAGTACATGAGGCCCTTGGCCTCGGAGATCATGAGACCCCAGGATGGCGTCGGTGGCTGCACGCCGAGGCCGAGGAACGAGAGTGCCGCCTCGAGCAGGATCGCGTGGGCCATCTCGAGCGTCGCGACGACGATCAGGTGGTTCATGACATTGGGCGCGATCTCGGTCAGGAGGATGCGCAGATGCGAGCAGCCGAGCGCTTCCGCCGCCGTGACGAACTCGAGCGAACGCACCTGTTGCGTGGCCGAGCGCATGACCACGGCAAAGCGATCCCAGATCAGCAGCCCCAGCACCCAGATGACCACCGTCAGCGACGAGCCGATGATGCTGACGACGGCAAGCGCCACCAGGATCACCGGCATCGAGAGGCGCGTCGTGATGAGGAAGTTCACGACCATGTCCACGCGCCCGCCGAAATAGCCGGCCAGCACACCGAGCACGGTGCCGATGAGCCCCGAGATGATCATCGCGGAAAAGCCGATCAGCAGCGAGACCTGCGCGCCGTGATAGAGCCGTGAAAGGTAGTCGCGGCCGAGGTGGTCGGTGCCCAGCGGATGGTTCCAGGTGACCTTGGGGCTGTCGTGCCAGATGGGCGGGATCAGCTTGCGGCCGAGCTGCTGGTCGTAGGCATCATGCGGCGAGATAACGTTCGCAAAGATCGCCATGGCGATGATCGCGAGCAGCACGAAGGCGCCGAACATCAGTCCGAAATGCCCGAAAACGCGCCGCCGCATCATGGCGCCCGGCGACGGCGCCAGGATCTCCTCGGCGGTCTGTATGCCGGCGCGGGCGAGGGGCGTGCGGGTGATGGTTGTCTCGGCCATGTCAGGTTACCCTGATGCGCGGATCGAGGAAGGCGTTGAGCATGTCGGCAAGGAAAGTGATCACGACGTAGATGATGGAGAGGATCAGCACGATCGCCTGCATCATCGGCAGATCCTTGCGCTGGATGGACTCCCAGGCGAGATAGCCGAGGCCGTTGATCTGGAAGATCGTCTCGATCACGATCGAGCCGCCGAGCATGAAACCGAACTGCACGGCGGCGAGCGCCACGACCGGGATCACCGCGTTGCGGAGTGCGTGCTTGAAGAGCACTTTCATGGGCCGCAGGCCCTTCGCGCGCGCCGTGCGGATGTAGTCCGAGGCGAGCACCTCGAGCATGCCGGCGCGCGTGAGGCGCATCACCGCCGGCGCCACATTGTAGCCGAGCGCCACGGCGGGCATGACGAAGTTCCACCAGCTTGCCTGCCCGGTAATCGGCAGCCAGCGCAGCATGACGCCGAACACGAGGATCAGCGTCAGGCCGAACCAGAATGTCGGCATGGCCTGACCGACGACGGCGAGCGTGAGGGCTAGCCGATCGAAGAAGCTGTTCGGCTTGACGGCGGCGAGTACGCCGAGCGGGATCGCCAGCGTCAGGCCGAAGGTGATTGCGCAGGCGCCAAGCAGCATGGTTGTCGGCAGGCGCTCGAAGATCACGTCGGCGACAGGCACGCGCAGGCTGTAGGAGCGGCCGAGATCGCCGTGGAGCGCGTTCCACAGCCAGTCCCAGTACTGGACGAGTATCGGCCGGTCGAAGCCGTAGTAGCGGCGAATATTCTCGATGTCCTCGATGCGCGCGCCCTCGCCGGCGATCGTGATGGCAGGATCACCCGACAGATAGTTCATCGAAAACGTGATCAGCGACACCGTGAGCGCCACGAGGAGTGCAACACCAAGCCGCTTGAGGGCAAAGATCGCCATGGCCGTGTCCGCTGTCGGAGGACCGAATGCCACCCGGGCGCGGCCGCTATCGAAGCGGCGGCGTCCGGGAGCTTGTCATCGCACGTTCGGCGGGGGCGGCGCGCGCCCGGGTGGCGCGTCAGCCCGGTGTGTGCCTCATTTCCACTTGGACACGTAGAATTGCGGAATCTCGTCGGACGTCGCCTTGAAGTCGAGGTCCTTCGAGTACGCGTAGAACTTGGCATACGTGAACATCGGCACCCAGTAGGCTTCGTCGGCGATCCGTCTCTGCGCCTTCAGCCAAAGGGCCTTGCGCTTTTCAGGATCGATGCTGCCGTTCGCCTCCTTGATCGTGTCGATGACCTCTTTGTCCTGGGAAAGGTCGTCCGGCGAACCGGCGAAGAAGTGCCCTGCGCTCGCCGAGATGTCGGGAATGGAGCTCGAGCCCCAGGTCATGTTGGCGGCGGCCACCTGCCCTTTGTGCACGGCCTGCACGAGGGGGCCGTACTGGAGGAAGACGAGACGCGGCTTCAGGCCGACGCGCACGAGATCGCCGATGACGGCCTCGGTGATGTGTCGCTCGCGATAGGCGTGCAGGTCGAACTCGAAGCCGTTCGGATGGCCGGCATCGGCGAGCAGCTTCTTCGCCTTGTCGGGATTGTAGTCGTACTTGGTGACGTCGTTCGAGCAGGCGAACTGGTCGGGATGGCACGGCGAGTGAATGAGCTCGGAGGGTGCACCGACGAGATTATCAACCAGCGACTGCCGGTTGATCGCATGAGCGACCGCCTGGCGAACCCGCTTGTCCATGAAGCGCTTGTCGGGCGAACGGCCGGTCGCGTCGAAAATGATGTAGGAGAAGCGCAGCGTCTTGGCATTCTCGATGGTGAGGTTCGGTGCGCGCATCATGCGCTCGGCCTCATCCTTCGGCACGTCCCACACCCAGTCGATCGCACCGGTCATCAGCTCGGCGTGGCGCGGGTTGGAGTCCTTGATCGTGCGGAACAGGATCTTGCCGATGATCGGCTTCCCCTTGGGGCTGCCTGCCCAATAATCCTCGTTCTTCACCATCAGGATCGACTGGCCCGGCTTCATCTCGGTGACTTTGTAGGGGCCGGTGCCGTCGGAGGGCAGGGCGCCGAAGTCCTTCTTCCCATCGGGCCGCGCCGGCGCCTTCTCATAGTGCCCCTTGGGCAAGATATTGCCGGAGCCCGCGAGGAAGGTGAGCGCTGTCGGGAACGGCTTGTCCATGACCAGGCGGACCTTGTGCTTCTCGAGCACTTCCGCCTTCTTGATCCAGCTCAGATACGAGCGATTGAGCGAGCCGTTGGCCGGATCGACGATGAAATTGAGCGTGTAGGCGACGTCCTCGGCATCGAGCTCCTTGCCCGAATGAAACTTGACGCCCTTGCGGATATTGAGGTCGAGGTTCGTGTCGCCTTCCCACTTCCACGACTCGGCGAGGAGCGGCACGGGGTTGTACTTGTCGTCGAGATGGACAAGGCGATCGAAGATGAGCGTGCCGATGACCACGAGCTCACGGGTATTGAGGTAGCTCGAATCCGTGATCGGGTTTTCGCGGTCCGTTGCCCAGATCAGCGTATCATTGGCCTTGCCGGCCTGGGCAGCGGGGCCCCACAAGGTCGAGGCTGCAATAGCGATGGCAGCGACACTGAATACTACGCGCCTCATGGGGCGAACCCTCCTCCTGGTTAAGCTATCGACGGCGATCCGTAGGTCCGGATCTTTTAGGGGGCAGGTTCCCACCAAATCGGTCGCCAATGCAAGGGTTTTGGGCCAGCGAGGGGCGAGGGAACGCGAGTATCGGGGCGATGCCCGCATCCGTGCATTGGAGGGCCGCATCCGGGGCGTCTTGTCTCGGTCTTACTGGGCGTGCACTGAGGAAGCGCGCCGTGCGGACGATTCGCCGTAGCGCACGACAGCGGCAGAGGATGCGCGTGCCGGAGAGCCAGAACGGAAAGCCTGAGGCGGATGCGCCGGCTGCGGCGAGGCCACGTGATCCGCGCCCGCAGGTGCGCGACGATCCCATTCGCGCGGTGATCTGGATCACCGCCGCCATGGCGCTGTTCGCGGTCCTCGCCGCGTGCTCGCGTAAGGCGGCGCTCATGGGCATGCATCCGCTGCAGGTGGTCTTCCTGCGCAACATGTCGGCAACGCTGTTCCTCGTGCCGATGCTCATCTGGCGCGGCCGCGCCTTGCTACGGTCGAACGCCATCCATCTCTATGGCGTGCGCGTCGGCATCTCGATCTTCTCCATGACGGCGTGGTTCTATGCACTGGCGCTCATCCCGGTCGCCGAGGTCACGGCGATCGGATTTCTTGCGCCCTTGTTCGGGACGCTCAGCGCCATTGTCTTTCTCGGCGAGAAGGTGCGCATTCGCCGCTGGACGGCGCTCATCGTCGGCTTCATCGGTGCGATGATCATCCTCCGCCCGGGGAGCGCCTCGTTCGGCCTCGGTCAAGCCTGTGCGATCTTCAATGCCTTGAGCGCTGGTCTCGTCACGGTGCTCCTGAAGCAGCTCTCGGGCGAGGACGATTCCGGCAAGATCGTCTTCCTGACAACGGTCCTGATGCTGCCGCCGACGCTGATCCCGGCGCTGTTCGTCTGGCAGACGCCGGGATGGGAATACCTTCCGGTCATCCTGACGATCGGCTTTACGGCCGTCGCCGGGCACTACTGCCTGATGCGCGGCTTCGCCTCGACCGACGCGTCGCTGGTCATGACCTTCGACTTCTCGCGCCTGCCCTTTGCGGTCCTGATCGGGTGGTGGATGTTCGGCGAGGTCACGGACATCTGGACGTGGGTCGGCGCCACCGTGATCTTCCTCTCGGCCGTCTACATCACGCGCCGCGAAGCCAAGCTGCGCAGTCACGCGCGCATCGAGAAGCTCGCCAAGAAGAGCGAGTGAACGCGGCCTCAGGTCCAGGCGAAGCGCGGCTGCTCGAGATGGGCGACACGGGTCGGCGCTCCGCGCAGCGCCACTTCGCGGAACTGATAGAGCATCGCCGCGGTCGGTGCGTGCAAGCTGTGCCCGAGCGTCGCGAGCGGCACGCCGAAGATCGGCTCCGTGCCGTCCCATGGCGGCTGAAAGTCAGGGACTTCCGGCGCATCGAGCTCGCGCAGCGGCACGCGGAAGACGCGGGCGACCTCGTTGGGATCGGGCGCGAGCGTGAGCGCCGGTCCGCCCCAGATGACCACCGGCGTGATGCAGAACCCCGAGCGCGTCGCGTAGTCATCGAGCAGGCCGAGGATCTCGGCGGGTGCGAGATGCAGGCCCAATTCCTCCGACGTCTCGCGCAGCGCCGCTGCTTCGGGCGTCTCGCCTGCGTCCATGCGTCCGCCGGGCAGCGCATACTGTCCTGCGTGCCGGTTCAGATGCTGTGGCCGGCGCGTAAGCAGCACCGCGGCCTCTTCCTGGCTTTCGCCCGCGGCCACGATGATGGCGACCGCTGCGTGCCGCAAGGCGGGGTCGGCAATGGCCCGGCGCTCGAAGCCGACCATGCGCGCGGCCATCGTCTCCCGCAGCGCGGGCGCGAATGCATAGGGCATGGATGCCGGCTCCCCTGCCACGTCAAACCACGCCCTTGTCTTTCAGGTGGCCGAGCTCGCTCTCGCTCAGGCCAAGCAGGCCTTTGTAGACCTCCTCGTTGTGCTCGCCGAGCGTCGGCCCCAGCCATTCGACCTTGCCGGGCGTATCGGAGAGCCGTGGCATGACGTTTGGCATGGCCATCTCGCCGACGCGCGGGTCCGCCATGCGCAGGATGTTTCCGCGTGCGGCGTAGTGTGGATCCGTGAAGATGTCGGCGACTGAATAGACGGGACCGCACGGCACCTCGAACTTGTCGCATTCAGCAATGCAGTCCGCGAGCGTGAACTGCACAGTCCAACGCCCGACCCAGTCGTCGATCTCCTTGCGATCGCGATCGCGGTCGACGATCTTGCCCCACTTGCCGTCGCCTGCCACCTCCGGTGCCCCCATGGCCTCGGCGAGACGGGCGAAGATCTTGTCCGACGTACAGGCGATGGCGACCCACTTGCCGTCCTTCGTCGGGTAGTGGCTGTGCGGGCAGACATTGACGGTACCGGGCCCCATGCGCTCTCGCACATAGCCTTTGTAGTCGTACGCCGCGACGAGCTCGTCGAGAATGCGGAAGACGGACTCGTAGAGACCGATATCGATGACCTGCCCACGCCCGGTCATGTCTCGCGCGCGGAGCGCATACATCACGCCGAGCGAGCCATAGAGACCCGAGAGATAGTCAGGGATGGTCGCGGAGCCGGGCGTCGTCGGCGGCCGGTCGGGGAAACCAGCGAGATAGGAGAGCCCGCCGAAGGCATTGCCGATGCGTCCGAAGCCGGGGCGCGGACTGTAGGGGCCGGTCTGCCCGAAGCCCGAGATGCGCACCATGATGAGCTTCTGGTTCTCGGCCTTCAGCGTCTCCCAGCCGAGGCCCCACTTCTCGAGCGTGCCGGGCTGGAAGTTCTCGACGAGCACGTCGGCCGAGCGCACGAGGCGTTTCAGGAGGTCGGCGCCCTCGGGCTTTCTCAGGTCGAGCGTGATGCACTTCTTGTTGCGCGTCTCCTGCAGCCAGGGAAGCGAATCGCCCGATGGCGTCATCGTGCCGAATTTCCTGAGCGCATCGCCGACCTTCGGCAGCTCGATCTTGATGACCTCGGCGCCGAACTCGGCGAGCTGCGTTGTGCAGTAGGGGCCGGCGAGGAAGCTCGACACATCGATCACGCGAAGGCCCTGCAGGGCCTTCACGGTCGGTTGCTGGGACGGGGCGCTTTCGCCGGCCATGAATACGTTTCCTTTCAGGTGCGTCGATTGGTTCTCTCAGCGGCGCCGCGCGGCGATCCGCTCCGCGAGCGCGACGATGCGCTGAGCGCGATAGACGATCGGGTAGTCGATGAACTTGCCTTCGAGCTGGATGGAGGCCGAGCCTGCCTTTTCCGCCTCCGCGAAGGCGGCAACGGCCTTGCGCGACCATTCGACCTCGGCAGCCGTTGGCGCGAACACCTCGTTCACGAGCGTCACCTGATCGGGGTGGATGCACATCTTGCCCTGGAAGCCGAGGTTCTTGCCGTGCTCGGCGGATGCGCGGAAGCCTTCCATGTCCTTGAGCTCGGCCCAGACGGTATCGAGGGGCGCTTCAAGGTTGGCGGCGCGCGAGGCGAGAATACATTCGCTGCGGTAGGGCAGCAGCTCGGCCTCGCTGCGCGTCCAGGCCATGGCCACATCGAGTGTGAAGTCGCCAGCTCCGAACGCAATGCGCCTGATGCGCGTTCCGGCTTCCGCGATGGCGCGCAGGTTCACGAGACCCTTGGCCGTCTCCGTGATCGGGATGAGGTCGATCGTGCCCGCCGCGAGGCCCTTCTCCTTCTCGATGTTGCCGATCACCCAATCGGCCGCGCGCAGCTCATCGACCGTCTCGACCTTCGGTAGAATAATGCCGTCCACGCCCTTGCGCACGACAGCGACAAGATCGCCGTAGCCCCATTCGGTCGTGGTCCCGTTCACGCGGATATAGGCAAGACCCGCGCGCGGCTTCTGGCAGGCCGCGACCACGACCTCGCGCGTCGCGACCTTCTCGGCGATGGGGCAGGCGTCCTCGAGATCGAGGATGACGGCATCGGCATCGAGGCTCAGCGCCTTCTCGACGCGGCGCGGATGATTGCCCGGCGCGAACAGGAATGAGCGGAAAACGGACATGGGGCCTCTCTCTTCCGGCGGGGTGCCTTGTTTTGGCTTGGGCACAAGTCTTGCCCGGCCCCGGTCCGCAGAGTCAACGGCAGGGCGCTACGCGTTCCTTGCAAGGATCGCGACGAAGAATCCGTCCGTGCCGTGCCGTGCCGGCGTGAGCAGGAGCGTATCGGCGCGCCCATCGGCGGAGGCGGGCGGCGTGCCGGGCAGGACCTCGCGCCAGACATCGCTGTATGGCATGAGGGAGAAATCCGGGTTTGCGGCCAGGAAGAGGGCCATCTGCTCCGAATTCTCGGCCGGCAGCAGCGAGCAGGTGATGTAGACGAGCCGCCCGCCCGGCTTGACCAGGGGCGCAGCTTGGGCGAGCGCCTCCCGCTGCTCCTTCCGGCGCTGCTCGAGATTGCGCGGCTTCAAGCGCCATTTGGCATCGGGCCGGCGCCGCCATGTGCCGCTCCCCGTGCACGGCGCATCGATGACCACGCGGTCGAAGCGCCGGTCCATTCCCGAAAGCGCGTCCGCATTGCTGGCTGCAAGCACCTCGACGTTCTTCGCGCCGGAGCGCGCGAGGCGTTCGAAAATCGGACGCAGCCGCGTCTTGTCGTTGTCATGGGCGAGGATGCGCCCCTCACCCTTCATGGCCGCGGCGAGCGCCAGCGTCTTGCCGCCGGCGCCGGCACAGAGGTCGACGACGTCCTGACCAGGCCGCGCATCGACGAGCAAGGCCGCGATCTGCGAGCCCTGATCCTGGACCTCGAACCAGCCTTTGCCGTGCGCGGGCTCGGCCTCGACATTGGGCGTGCGCCCCGCGCCCTCGGGCGCGTCGAAGCGAAGACCGACGGGCGAGTAGCGCGTCTCGACAGGTGCGAGCTTCTCGAGGTCGGCGACGACCTGCTTGCGCGTCGCCTTCAGCGTATTGACGCGGATGTCGACGGGCGCGCGTTCGGAGAGCGCTGCGATCTCTGCGGACAAATGTTCGCCCAGCACCGGCCGCAGCAGAGGCACGACCCAGGTTGGCACATCGGCGAGAAGCTCGGCGTCGCTCAGCGGCTCGGTGCGGGCGAGGGCGGCGCTCTCCGTGTCGGTCAGCGGTGTGAGCGCATGTTTCGAGCCGTCTGCGGCTGCCGCGATCTCCGCGGCATCGAGCCCGAGCGCGCGGCCGGCCGCGCCGAGCACGAGCGTCCGCGGCGTTCCGGCACCCATACGGGCTGCAATCGAGCCCCTGCGCCTCAGCGCGTCATAGACGAGATTGCCGACCGCCGCGCGATCGCCAGAGCCTGCAAAGCGGCTCGCCTTGCCCCAGTCGGCAAGGGCAAGCGCTGCCGGGCGGTGCCGCGCGCTGATCTCGGTGAGGACGGCAACGGCCGCGGCGAGCCGCGCTCCTGCTTTCATAAACTAGTGTCCCGCTTCCGAAGCTCGCCAACGCTGGATGCTAGTGTCTGAAGCGAGCTTCGGGAGCAAAAAGGACACTAGTGATTTGATGATGCTGGTGTGATTCAGATCGAGAAATTTGCTCGGAAGGGTGCAACGAGCAGCGGCAAATTTCTCGATCATCACACTAGCCATTCCCGGAGTAATTCGGCGCCTCGCGCGTCATGCCGACACCGTGGGTGTGGCTTTCGCGAATGCCGGCCGGCGAGATGCGGATGAACTTCGCCTTCTCGCGCAGCTCATGGAGGTCCTTCGCACCGACATAGCCCATGCCGGCGCGCAGGCCGCCGACGAGCTGGTGCAACACATGTCCGGCGGGGCCTTTGTACGGCACCTGGCCTTCGATGCCCTCGGGCACGAGCTTCAGCTCGTCCTTCACTTCCTGCTGGAAGTAGCGATCGGCACTGCCGCGCGCCATGGCACCGACCGAGCCCATGCCGCGGTAGGCCTTATAGGTGCGGCCCTGGTAGAGGAAAGTCTCGCCCGGAGCTTCGTCGGTGCCGGCGAGCAACGAGCCGACCATGGCGACGCTCGCGCCGGCCGCAAGTGCCTTCACGAGGTCGCCCGAGAAGCGGATACCGCCATCGGCGACAATGGGAATGTCGTGCTTCACGGCGACGTCGACCGCATCCATGATTGCGGTAAGCTGCGGCACGCCGACGCCGGCGACGATGCGCGTCGTGCAGATCGAGCCCGGACCGATGCCGACCTTGACCGCGTCTGCGCCCGCATCGATCAGCGCCTTGGCACCATCGCCCGTCGCGACGTTGCCAGCCACGACCTGCGTGCTGTTCGAGAGCCGCTTGATGCGCGTGACCGCTTCGAGCACGCGCGCGGAATGGCCGTGCGCCGTATCCACCACGATGAGATCGCAGCCGGCCGCGATCAGGCGCTCGGTGCGCTCGTGGCCGTCGTTGCCGACCGTGGTCGCGGCGGCGGCGCGCAGCCGGCCCTGCGCATCCTTGCAGGCATAAGGATGGCGCTGCGCCTTCTCGATGTCCTTGACGGTGATGAGACCGATGCACTGATAGGCGTCGTCGACCACGATCAGCTTCTCGATGCGGTTCGTATGGAGGAGGCGCTTCGCCTCTTCACGATCGACGTTCTCGCGCACCGTGATGAGCTTGTCCTTGGTCATGAGCTCGTGGACGGGCGCCTGTAGGTTGGTCGCAAAGCGCACGTCGCGGTGCGTGAGGATGCCGACCAGCTTGCCTTCGCGGCGGCCATTGCGGGTCTCGACGACGGGAATTCCCGAGATCTTGTGCTTCGCCATCAGCTCGAGCGCGTTCGCGAGCGTGGCCGTCGGCTCGATGGTGACCGGGTTCACCACCATGCCGGACTCGAACTTCTTCACCGCCGCCACCTGGTCGGCTTGCTCGCTGGGGGTGAGATTGCGGTGGATGACACCGATGCCGCCGGCCTGGGCGACGGCGATGGCGAGTCGCGATTCTGTAACGGTGTCCATGGCCGACGAGAGGATCGGGATGCGGACCGAGATCTCCTTGGAGACGCGGGAGGCGACGTCCGTCTCGCCGGGCAGGACCTCGGAGCGCCCCGGCAGCAGGAGCACGTCGTCGAAGGTCAGTCCGACATTGGCATCGATGATGGAGCTGCGTCCGGCCATGCTCATCTCCTGCGTCTGGTATGGGCTTTGCTGCCGCGCCCCACGGAAGGCGGGGCACGGAAAACCTCTCTACGCACTGGTTTGGCTTGTTGGACGGACAGCATGTAACAGATGCGACGGTCTTGGGAAAGTGCGGGGAAAGCGTGGGTGACCGAACGATTTTCCGCTGTGGGTGGCGGGTGTGCGAGGGGTGACTTGCACCATTGATGCCACTATTCCCGGCTAGGTGGACGAATCGAGGTGGGGACTTGCATGTTCTGTACGGCGTTTGCAGCCATACCTGCGGGCAGTGGAGGTTTTTGCAGATGTCCAACCCTGAGAAGCGTGACGAGCGGAGCATGAGCGATATTCTCGCTTCGATCCGCAAGATCATGGCTCAGGAGCCGGCTGAGGCCGCGCCGACGGGACCCGGAAGAGCGGCCCTGAACGGCGTAACCACCGCGCGCGAGCCCGAGCTGAAGCTGCCACCGCATCTGGCCGGTTCCGGGACCGCTGCCGCTTCTCCTGCGCCGGTCGCAGAGGCGGTCAGCCTGGATGAATTGCTGGCGGAGACGCCACATACGCCGCCTCCTGGCCCGGCGCTGAAGTCGCCCGGCGGGGCGAGCGGCCCGGCATCCGGGCCCGCCCCTGGTCCGCAAACCGGGGGGGCGCCCGAGTGGCTCTTTCCGCGCTCGAGCCCGTCCGAGCCAGCCAAGGATGCGCTTTTGGGGACCCCGGCGCAGCCTCCGGCTCAGGCAAAGGATGCCGCGGCAGCGCCTGCCGCGAAGGCTGCCCCCGAGGCAGCGCCGCCCGGCCCCGCGGCGAAACCGGATGCACCGCCAGCCAAGCCGACCGAGGAACCAAAGGCGGCCAAGGAGCCCACGCCCGCTGTTGCCCTGCCGCTGACGCCGGCACCCAAGCTCGGCGATCTCGGCAGCGTCGTACCGGGCAAGCTCGATGCCGGCGGATCGCCGCCGGCCCTCGATATTGGGCCCTCGCGCCCGGCGACGACTGAGCATACGGTTCTCGGGCCGCCCCTCGCGGGGCCACTGCTTGGCGAGCCCCCGCGCGCGCCAGCGGCGTCCGAGCCGCTGGCCGAGGTGCCCGGTGCCGATGCGCTGCGGCGCCTGATTGCTGGCGTCATTCCGCCGAGCGCGCATCCGAGCGTCGCGCCAGTCGCCAAGGCGCCCGAGACTGCGCCCGCTACGGCCCGCGCCGGCGAAGCCCCCAAGCCCGAAGCCGGTCCGAAGGCCGTGCCCGAGCCTAAGGGGGAGGCCAAGGCGTCGCCCGCCGATCAGCCGCCGGCACCCAAGCAGGCGGCTGCACCTGCGCCCACATCTGTCTCTGCCCCGGCGACGAAGCCGGCTGCTGCGGCGCCCGCGCCGGCACTGGCGCAGGCACCGATACCCAAGCCTGCAGCCCCAGCTGCTGTGCCGCCGCCGGCCGCAAAGGCTGTCACGCCTCCTCCGACTGCGGCCGCGCCTGCGCCCAAGCCCGCCTCCGCTTCCGTGGGCAGCAAGACGATGGACGAGACGGTGGTCGAGCTCCTGCGCCCGTTGCTGCGCGAGTGGCTGAACAGCAATATGCCGCGCCTCATCGAGCCCGCCCTCAAAGCCGAGCTCGAAGCGCTCCGCAATGCGGTCGCCAAGGAGAAGAAGGACTGATCGGGCTCACCAGCTCTCGATCCAGGGGCGCAAGTCGAGTTCGAAGGTCCAGGCGTCGCGCGGCTGGCTGTGCAGCATCCAGTAGTTCTCGGCGATGTGGTCCGGGTTGAGAATGCCCTCCCGCTCCTTGAGAGCGTAGCGCTGCGGAAAATTCTCACGGATGAAGGCGGTGTCGATCGCGCCGTCCACAACCACGTGGCCGACGTGAATGCCCTTGGGGCCAAGCTCGCGGGCCATGCTCTGCGCGACCATCCTAAGCCCCGCCTTGCCGGCCGAGAAGCCTGCGAAGCCCGCGCCGCCGCGCAGCGAGGCCGTGGCGCCCGTGAACAGGATCGTGCCGCGCCCGCGCGGAACCATGCGTCGCGCGGCCTCTCGCCCGGTGAGAAAGCCGGCCATGCAGGCCATTTCCCAGGTCTTGAAGAATTTCTGCGCTGTCGCATCGATGATCGACTCGCGCACGTTGCCGCCGATGTTATGGACGAGCACATCAATCGGTCCGTGTTTCTTCTCGATCTCCTCGAAGAGCGCGACCACCTGTTCCTCGCGTCGGGCGTCGCAGCCGAAGGCCGCCGCCGTGCCGCCAGCTTTCTCGATGGCCCCGATCAGGTCGGCGAGCTTTTCGGCCGTGCGGCGCGCGACGCACGCGAGATAGCCCTCGCGGGCAAATCGCCGGGCGATGGCGCCGCCGAGCGCATCTCCGGCGCCGACGACGAGACAGATGGGTTGGCGGGTCATGGGATTGTCTCCCCGTAGTTGGCGAATAGGCTGCTATTGTGCACGGTGAACCGGCAACGGGAAGGTTGCGCATGAACGTCGATGGCAAGCCCTGCCGCACCATCTGGCTTGGCGCCGATGGCTGGTCGGTCGAGATCATCGACCAGACGCGCCTGCCGCACGCATTCGCGGTCGAGCGCCTTGGCTCGCTCGAGGATGCCGCGCGCGCCATCCGCGACATGCAGGTGCGCGGCGCGCCGCTGATCGGGGCGACGGCGGCCTACGGCATGGCACTCGCCATGCGCGCCGATGCCTCGGATGCCCATCTGAAGGAAGCCTATGCCACGCTCG
>CAUJKI010000307.1 GCA_963205015.1 Pseudomonadota bacterium | reverse complement strand
GATGGCGACGATGACCGGCGCGATGATACGAAAGACCATGTAGGTGACGAGCGGAGCCTGGCCACGCAAGCCGGCCATCTTGAGCTTGTTCTTCAGCTCCTCGCTCTCGAACATGGACCGCAGATTGAACTGGTCGACGATCTGCTGCATGAACCCCTTCGGGGCCTGCCGCAGCCGGCTGCCGCCGCTGTCCTTTGCCAGGTCCGCGATGCGCTGCGCCCGCATCTTGTCGCGCTCGGTCGCCATGACCTTCAGACGCTGTCCCATGCGATCCTTCTGCAGGGCCGGCATGGCGATGGTGAGCACGGTGACGAACGTGGCGACCGACGCCAGCAGCATCACCAGAAACTGCGGCTTCATGATATCTACGATGAGATCGACCACGGCTCGCCTCGTCTCGTTCGATTGTCACGGCCGAAACCCCGGGGAGAGCCGCAAAGCGCGGCTTTCCCGGTCTCGGCTCAGTACTTGAAGTTGATCATCTTGCGCATGACGAGCACGCCGCACGTCATCCAGAAGGCCGCTATCATCAGCATGAACTGGCCCGTCTTGGTGGTGAAAAGCAGAAGGATGTAGTTCGGCGTGGTCAGGTAGACCATCGTCATGACGAGGAATGGCAGGGAGCCGAGCACGGCGGCCGAGGCCTTGGCTTCGGCCGAGAGCGCCGCCACCTTCTGCGTCAGCCGCTTTCTGTCGCGCAGCACGCCCGAGAGATTGCCCAGCGCCTCCGAGAGATTGCCGCCGGCCTGCTGCTGGATGCCGATGACGATCGCGAAGAATTTCATCTCCGGCAGCGGCATCCTCTGCATCGTGCGCTCGAAGCAATCCTGCAGCGGAACGCCGACGCGGCTCTGCTCGACGATATCCTGGAACTCCTCGCGGATCGGCGACGGACTCTCGCGGGCGATGATACCGAGACACTCGTTGAGCGGCAGGCCGGACTTGACGCCGCGGACGATCACGTCGATCGCATTGGCGAACTCGTTGGTAAATTTTCCCTGCCGCTTCTTGGTCAGGAAGCTGACGACCCAGCGGGGAATGCCCAATCCACACACGAACACGGCGGCGACGGCGATCAGCGGCGACATGCCGGGCGTGGAATAGAACGTCACGCCGCCAGCGACGATGCCGGCACCTGCGCTCGCCATCCAGAAGGCATTGGGCGTGATGTCGAGCCCCGCGCGCAGCAGGCGCATCCGCAACGTGACCTTCTCGCGCGCCTTCTGCCGATCCTCGATCTCCTTGAGCGAATCGGCGACCTGCCGTCGGCGGTTTTGCAGCTCCTCGTCGCGGGCACCGGCCTGGGTGCGTTTCGTGCGGCTCTCCGTGACGCCTTGCATGCGCTTGTCGCGCTGCGTCTCACCGGAGAGGTAGGGATTGACGAAAATGAAGATGGCAGCCGCTGCCGACACCGCGATGATGGTGCCGAACAGGAGTTGCATCATTTCGGGCGACAGCTCGGACATTTCATTCACCCATCGTGTTGCCGTACTCGTCACGCACCTCGCTCGACGCCAATGCTTGCGTCAGGCGCTCGGTCTCGCCGTAGTATTCAGCGCGCTCCCAGAACCGCGGCCGCGCGATGCCCGTTGAGCGATGGCGACCGACGATCTTGCCGTTGGCGTCCTCGCCGGTGATCTCGAAGACAAGCAGGTTCTGCAACGTCACCACATCGCCTTCCATGCCCACCACTTCCGTGACATGCGTGATCTTTCGCGAGCCGTCCCTAAGGCGCGAGGCCTGCACGATGATGTCGACCGAGCCGGTGATCATTTCGCGGATGGTTTTCGTTGGCAGCGCGAATCCGCCCATCATGATCATGGATTCCATACGGCTGATGGCTTCGCGCGGGCTGTTGGCGTGGAGCGTGCCCATCGAGCCGTCGTGGCCTGTGTTCATCGCCTGCAGCAGGTCGAAGGCTTCCGGTCCACGGACCTCGCCGACGATGATGCGCTCGGGACGCATGCGCAGGCAGTTCTTGACGAGGTCGCGCATCGTGATCTGACCCTCCCCCTCGAGGTTGGGCGGGCGCGTCTCGAGCCGGACGACGTGCGGTTGCTGGAGCTGAAGCTCGGCAGAATCCTCGCACGTGATGATCCGCTCGTCGGTATCGATCGAGCCGGTAAGGCAGTTGAGTAGCGTGGTCTTGCCGGAGCCCGTGCCGCCCGAGACGATGATGTTGCAGCGAACGCGCCCGATGATCTCGAGCAGCGTCCGTCCGGCGGGCGTGATCGAGCCGAACTTCACGAGCTGCTCGAGGCGCAGGCGGTCCTTCTTGAACTTTCGAATGGTGAGCGCGGGACCGTCGATGGCGAGCGGCGGCGCGATCACGTTGACGCGCGAGCCGTCCGGCAGACGCGCATCGCAGATCGGGCTCGACTCGTCGACCCGCCGGCCGACTTGGCTGACGATTCTCTGGCAGATATTCATGAGCTGGGCGTTATCGGCGAACCGAACGCCCGTCTTCTGCACCTTCCCGTTGACCTCGATGAAGGTCGTCTGCGCACCATTCACCATGATGTCGGCGATGTCGTCACGTGCGAGCAGCGGCTCCAGCGGTCCGTAGCCGAGCACGTCGTTGCAGATGTCCTCTAGCAGCTCCTCCTGCTCCGCGATCGACATCACGAC
>CAUJKI010000306.1 GCA_963205015.1 Pseudomonadota bacterium | reverse complement strand
GGGAAGATCAAGCGTGACCGCGTCCAGCGCGCGCGTCCTGCCGTACGACAGACTGACATTCTCGATCCGGACGACAGGTGCCCAACCGCGATCCGCCGGGAGTGACATCGTGCTCATTGCAGGGGCTTTGCCGGCAGCTTTGCGGGCCACGCGGCGTCGGGCGACAGCCGGACATAGGCGATGCCTGGCAGGCCGGTTTTGACGTGCTGAATGTACTTCTTCAGCAGCTCCGGTGAGATCTGCGCCTTGATCCGGAACATGAGTTTCTGACGCTCTTCCTCCGTCTCCACCGTCTTGGGCGTGAACTGTGCGACGTTGGCGACAAAGCTGATCTTGGCGGGAATGGCGTACTCAGGCGCGGCATCGAGGACGATCCGCGCTTCGGCGCCGATGGCTATGCGGCCGGCCTGCGCGGTCGGCAGAAAAAAGGTCATGTGCACGTCCTCGAGATCGACGAGGTTGAGCACGCGGCCGCCTCCAGACAGAACTTCTCCCGGCTGAGCGACGCGATACTGTACGCGCCCAGCACGTGGCGATTTCAACCTGCTGTCATTGATGTCCGTGGTGATGCTCTCGATTGCGGCCTGCGCGGCATCCACGGCAGCCTCGGCATCGACGACCAGTGCCTTTGCCGAGCCGATTGCCGCTTCCGACGCGGCAAGTTGCGCTTCAGCGGCAGCAACGGCTGCGCGTGCACCTTGTTCTGCAGCCCGGTCGTCATCGAGCACCTGCTGGGAGACCGTCTCGCGCCGTGCCAGCTCCTCGGATCGCGCTAGCTTGCGCTGAGCTGCATCGAGCTGGGCTTTGCGTTGTGCGATGACGGCTCCTGCGGCAGTGCGCTCTGCCTCGCGTTGCGTGACAAGACTGCGGGCCGTATCGATGCCGATCCTTGCGCGCTTCAACTGCGCCTCCGCTTGTCGGCGCTGAGCCTCGAGTTGATCGGTATCCATGCGGGCGAGCACCTGCCCTGCCTCGACGAAATCACCCTCGTTGACCAGGATCTCTTTGATTCGCCCGGCCGCCTTGGCTGCCACATCGATCTCGACGGCCTCAATGCGGCCGTTACCGCTGGCGATGCCGGCAGGGAGGCCGCTGCCTGAGAAACGTCCCCACGCGAGATACGCGACTGCCAGTATGATAGCGGCAATGGCGATGGAGGTGCGGTGTGATGCAAAGCCAATCTTCATCCGAGATCTCTCGATGTAGCCCGTAGTCTCGTGCGCGCGGCGGCCAGGCCCGAGCGGTCAGTACCGGAAGAATAGGCTCGGCGCGGCCTGATGGCCACCTTGAGCACGCCCAGTGCGGTTTGCATCTTGGACATAAGATTTTCTTCTACATCTCTTTGATCGCGGGTGCGGCCTATCAGACATATCCGAGCCAACGCCAATACGTCGCAGCCAGCAGCATTACGAGCGCCTAGGCGAGAATGCTCAGCACGAGGCCGGTACGTATGAAATCCTTCGCTTCGAATGTTTCCGTGCCGTAGGCGACCATGTTCTGCGGTGCATTGACGACGAGTATGAATCCAAAGCTCACGACGAACTGAAGCAACATCGTCATGCCGACGATGTTCATGCCGGGCGTTGCCACACTTTGAAGCACGGCAATGATGATCGGAATCATGGCAGAGGCGAGCGCCGTCGCGCTGGCGAAGCCGAGGTGGATAACAATGAGAAAGAGACTCATCACACCCAGAATGAAAAACGCAGTGGCATTCTTGAGGCCGAACTCGGCAACCACGATATCGGCGAGCCACGTTGCTCCTCGCGTCTGAAGCAGCGCCGTCCCGAGACTGATCCCGATACCAAACAGGACGATCGTGCCCCACGGAATCCGCGGCTGGGCGTCCTTCCAGGTCATGATGCCGATACCCGGCAGGAACATCAGCGCCACAGCGGCGACGGTCGTGGAGGATGTATCGAAGCGATGCAGCACGCCTTCCGTGGACCAGAAACCGAGCAGCGCAAGCGAGATCGCGAGCAACTTCTTTTCGGAGCGCTTCATGGGACCGAGGTCGCGCAGCGCCTTGCCGATCGCTTCGCGGCCACCTGGCACTTCCCGCACCTCAGGTGGCATCATCCAGGCCATCACAAAATACAGAGCGATCGACATGACCACCGCAAAGGGAGCAGCGGCAATAAGCCATTCGAGCCATGTGATGGTCTGGTGCAGCGTGCGTTCCATGAAGCCGACTGCGACCATGTTCTGCGCGGCGGCCGTCTTGATGCCGACATTCCAGATGCTCGCTGTCTGGACCGTCGTAATCATCAGCATCCCCGCGAAGGCGCCTTTCTTGTCGACACCGAAAGCGGCAATGATGCCGAGCATGATGGGCACCAGGCATGCGACGCGCGCCGTCGTCGAGGGCACGAGAAAGGCCATGATGAATCCGACGAGGATCGCACCCATCACTACCTGGCGCGTCTCGGTGCCGACACGCGAGAGGACGACGAGGGCGATGCGCTTGTCGAGGCCGGTCGCCGTCATGGCCGCAGCGAGGAAAAGCGCCGCCGCCACCAGCGCCAGCGCCGTATTGGCGAATCCACTGAAGGCCAAGCCGAGGCCGGCGCTCGTGCCCATCAGCGTTTGTGGATTCGCTGGATTGGGCGAGAGACCGAGCAGGAAGGCCATCAAGGCCGCGATAACCACGGCAGAGACGGCATAGTCGAGCGCTTCCGTCATCCAGACGATGACGGCGAAAGCGAGCACCGCCAGCATACGATGACCGGCCACGGGCAGGCCTTCCGGCGTCGGCACGAGCAGAAGCGCCGCCATCACCGCAAGGGCGGCGAGCAGCCCCCAGGTTTGCCGCCCCCATGACGGAAGAGGCTGCGTTTCTCCTGACGCAGGGAGTCGCCCTTCATTCGATATTGTCATCGATCAATCCTCTCGCGAGCTATCGCCGAAGAGGATCGCAGCAATGGCAATAAGAAACCTTGAGCAGAGTCAAGGTGAGAGGATCATTGCTGGGCAATGATAAATTGAGGGCGGTAACGTACGTTGCTCTGCGGCGGGCGGCGAAAGGTCGACATCGGGCGCTATCAATGAGTGCCCGAGGAGGCTACCCTTGCCGTACCGCCGCAGGAGTTAGTTCTCAATACAGCGGCAGATCGTTCTCATTTGAATGAGACTGCAGCAATCTTTTTCAGCGCGGCCTCCGCGCGCTTCAGGTTATCGGCATTTCCGCGCTGCAGCGGCGAGCGGCCGCGGCCGACGGGCTGCCCGATCAACTCCATGGCATCCTTCAGCGGGCTTGGGTGGTTGGCGGTATAGAGCGCCTCGATCAGCGGCAATATCGTGTAGTGCGCCTTGCGCGCCAACGCCACATTGCCACTCACGGCCGCTTCGAACAGGCCGCGGTGGAAGGCCGGCACCAGGTTCGCTGTCGTGAAGATGCCGCCGGGGCAGCCCAGCAAGAACGAGGGCAAGCCGAGATCGTCGTCGCCCGACATAATCGCAATCCGGTCGCCGACTGCGCTGATCTTGGAGGAGATCACGGCCACGTCCCGCTCGCATTCCTTCAGCGCGACGATATTGGGAATAGTGGCGAGCTTCTCCAGAATGGGGACGTCCAATGTGACGCCGGTCCGGCCGGCATTGTTATACGCGACGATGGGAATAGATGCGGTGTCAGCCACACGCGCGTAGTGTTCCTGGATGCCGGCGGCGCTGGGCTTTATGTAGTAGGCTGGAAGAACCAACACCGCGCTGGCGCCGGCAGTGGCTGCGTGCCGTACGGTCTCTTGCACTTCCTTCGTTCCAGGCGCCAGTGCGCCAACGATGACCGGAATGCGTCCGGCTGTCTGATCGATGGCAACCTCGACTGCGCGGCGACGCTCAGCCGGAGTGAGACTGACAAACTCGCCGCTGCCGCCGATGACGAGCAGGCCGGCTGCGCCTTCGGCAATCTGAAAGTCGATCAACCTGCGAAAGCTCGGCTCGTCGAGTTTGTCCGCCGCGGTAAAGGGTGTGACGATCGCCGTGTAGATCCCGCGCGGCGTGAATTCCTTTGACATGCTCTGTCTCGTCTCCGGTTCAAGGATCGGCATCACCGTAGGCGACACGTGGCTGCACGATCTTCATGCACGAGGCGACACATTCATCGTCGTCCTTGCCGAAGTGCGCGTCTTTCGCCTCTTGCGATGTTCAATGTATTATATATAATGTCTCAAGATGCGCGTCAACGGAGGCGGATGTGGACAGACGAACTCTCATTATCGCTGGTGCGGTTTTCATGCTGGGCAGCGCGACATCCCACGCGCAACAGGCTTGGGACATGGCTGTCGCCTATCCGCCCGGAAACTACCAAGCCAAGAGCGCCGAACGGTTCGCAACCGAGGTCGCCGCTGCCACCAAGGGTCAAGTCACTATCAAGGTACAGGCCGGTGGCGCGCTGGGGTTCAAGGGACCGGAGATGCTCGCTGCCATCCGTGACGGGCTGGTTCCCGTCGGCACCATGCTTCTCAACCAGCAGGTCGGCGTAGAGCCGCTGCTCGGCATCGCATCGCTACCCTATCTCGTCTCGAACCCGGCGGAGATGCGTACGATCACGGACATTGCACGCCCCGCCTATGATCGCATCGCTCAGAAGCACAATCAGAAGATCCTCTACATGGTGCCTTGGCCAGGCCAGAACATCTTCGCCAAGACGGAGGTGAAGGCGCCCGAGGAGTTTCGCAACTTGAAGATCCGCACCGTCGACCGCAATGGCAGCGACTTCTTCCGCGAGCTCGGCGCGTCACCTGCCCAGATGCCGTGGGGCGAGGTCGTGCCCGCACTCGCAACTGGCGTCATCAACAGCGTCACCACGTCGAGCTCGTCCGGTGTCGACGGTCAGTTCTGGGACTTCACGAGCTTCTGTCATCTGGTGAACTGGCAGTCGAACTTTGACATGGTGACCGTCAATCTCGCTGCCTGGAAGAAGCTCACGCCCGATCAGCAGAAGGCGATCGAGGATGTTGCCAAGCGGCTCGAGCCGGAGTTCTGGAAGGCCGCCGAGCAGGAGGATGCCGATAAACTGAAGCTCTTGTCCGACAAGGGCGTGAAGATGCTGCAGGCTAACGACGCACTGCGCACCTTCATGATCGCCAAGGCGACACCGAAGTGGGACGCGTTCATCACTCAGGTTCCTGCCGGGCGGGAAATCATCGAGAAGTACCGCGCCGTGGTCAAGAAGTGATCGCGGACAGCGCGCAGCAGGAGGCGTTGGACATGCGTCGGGAACAAGCCGGAGAGCACGCCGTGCCTGACGGCCGGATCCGACGCAGTCCGCTAGCCCTCGCACTGGACACCATCGATGCTCTGACGCGACTGGACGGCTGGCTTGGCGCCCTATGTCTTGCCGCGTTGACCGCCTTCATGATCGCCGGGATGGCGACGCGGATCCTGTCGACGTTCGTGCCGTGGCTGCCCCCGGACCTGCCGATCGCGTGGGAGTACAGCTCCTATCTGATGGCGGCCACATTCACTTTCGGAGCCGCCATGACTCTCCGCAGTGGCGGCCACATCCGCGTGCGCATTCTTCTCTCCCGGCTGTCGCCGGGTGCGCGTCGGGCGGTGGAAGTTCTGGTGTCGCTTATTGCGGTGGCATTCTGTGCGTTCTTCACCTGGGCGCTGCTGCATTTCACGCTGACGTCCTATTCCCTCGACGAGCGCTCCATCGCCAGTGGCACGCCGGTTTGGATTCCGCAGGCGGTTGTCACGTTCGGCGTGCTGCTGATGAGCCTGCAATTCCTGGCGCGTGCCGTGCGGGCAATGGCCAACCTGCCGCTGGAGGTACCTGCCTTTGCGACAGCGGGCGAGGCCATCCGCAAGTCGTGACGCGCATCGCTTTCATGCTAGCGCGCCCTGTTGCTTCACGTCCCTAAGGACACGCCATGCTGCTTGTCGTCAGCTCGATGTTCGCCATTCTTTTCGGCTCACTCGCCATCGGCGTCTGGGTCGGATTGGCGTTGGCGCTGACTGGCACCCTCCTCCTGCTCGTCTTCCGCGATCTGCCGGTCGACAAGCTGGTAGCGCAGTATACGTGGAACATCCTGACGACGCAGGAACTCCTGGCGCTGCCGCTATTCATCTTGATGGGTGAGGTGCTGTTTCGCACGCGCCTGTCGCGCTCGCTCTTCAACGGTCTCGCGCCGTGGGCGGGTCTGCTGCCAGGGCGCCTGCTGCACGTCAATGTCATCGGTTGCTCGATCTTCGCTGCGATATCGGGATCTTCGGCCGCCACGACGCAGGTGGTCGGTCGCGTGGCGCTCTCCGAACTGCTCAAGCGGGGCTATGACAAGAAGATCGCCATCGGTAGTCTCGCTGGCGCCGGCACGCTGGGATTCCTGATCCCGCCGTCGAGCATCATGATCGTGTATGGCGTGCTCGCCCAGGTTTCCATCCTCAAGCTGTTCGCGGCCGGCATCATTCCTGGTCTGCTGCTCGCGGCGTGCTTCATGGCATGGGTGATGATCCATTCAACGATCCGCAAGGATTTCGTGCCGGAGGCCGAGCGCGCCTTGAGCGGGGTCACATGGGGCGAGCGCTTCATGTCCCTCAAAGACCTGGCCCCCGCCTGTATCCTCATCCTATGTGTGCTCGGCACGATGTACGGAGGCCTTGCCACGCCATCTGAGGCGGCCGCGATCGGTGTGGTGGGCGCTCTATTGATCTCTGCCGTGCAGGGTGAGCTCACGCGCGAGGCGCTGCATCAAATCGCGATCGGTGCTGTGCTTACGTGCGCCATGATCGCTCTGATCGTGTTAGGGGCCTCCATCCTTGGCAGCGCCGCCGCTTTCCTCGGAATTCCGCGCGCGATCGCGAATTTTGTTCAATCGCTGGACCTTTCCCCTTTCGCGCTCATCGTTGTGCTGGTCATCTTCTACCTAGTGCTGGGCTGCTTCCTGGAAGGCTTCTCCATGATCGTCATGACGCTGCCGGTGGCGCTGCCGATCGTAACGGCGGCCGGCTTCGATCCGATCTGGTTCGGCATCTTTATCGTGCTCGTGGTGGAAATGGCCCAGATCCATCCCCCGGTCGGCTTCAACCTGTTCGTGATCCAGGGACTGACGGACGAAAGTCTCGGGTTCATCACCCGCGCCACGTTTCCCTATCTTGTGATCATGATCCTGTTCACGCTTGCCATGGCGCTATTCCCGGAAGTAGTTCTCTGGCTACCACGGAATTTGTAAGATGATATGTGGGGCGCCGGGCGGCCTGGCCGAGGGGACTTATCGGTAGCGGACAGGTTTCAAGCGGTGGACAACGCAAAATTCTTCACAAAGCGGGAATTCGCCGCCGAGGCGATACGCAACGCCATTCAGAACGGCTTTTATCAGCCCGGCGAGGTCGTAAGCCAACGGCGGATCGGGGAGGACCTCAATCTTAGTGTCACGCCGATCCGCGAAGCCATCATCCAGCTTGCCGGCTCTGGGCTGATCGAGCGTCACTCCCACCACAGCATCAAGGTAAAGGATGTTGACGCCGAGCGGCTCTCGGACATCTATCATGTCCGCCTCCTGCTCGAGTTGGATGCAATTCGACTGGCGTTCCGCAACATCGAGAAGTCGACCATCGCCGAGCTCAAGCTCGTCAACTCCAATCTCAAGCAGCTCATAAAAAGTACGGAGCTTGAGACGATCAACTCGCTTGATCGGCAGTTCCACTATATCGTTTTCTCGCAGGCGCAGAATGAGGCGCTGATCTCTTGCATCGAGTACGTGAAGTCGTCGTTCTCGTTCTATGCATTGTGGAGCAAGCCGAAGCGCCTTGCAGCTTCGGTCGCCGAGCACTCCCAATTCATCGCGCGGCTGGAGGATGGCGACCTGAAGGGTTGCATCGAAGCGCATCGCAAACATCTGGAGAGCGGGCTCAAGGCCGCGCTCGACACGGTGCCCGCCGCTAAGCGCGCGAGCACGTAGCGCCAAGCGCCACGCTGGGCCCAACCATTTTCTTCCGTTCTTTTTCCGGAACGCATCAAACCGTCGCGCCTCGCTCCGATTGCACCTCGTCGATGCATTATATATAATGTACCAATGTGCTCCAGCGCCTTTTCCGGTGCACGAGCGAAACATGAAGCGAGCTACAGCACGATCACCGCAGAGGCAGGGAAATGAAGGTCGCCGCGACGCGCGTTGAGGAGTTCTGCAAGGACGTTCTGTTGAAGCTTGGAACGTCGGCAGGCGACGCTGCCGTCGTCGCCGCGCATCTTGCCGATGCTGATCTGCGCGGCGTGCGCTCGCACGGACTCCTCAGAATGATCAAGTACGTCGACCAGATCGATGCAGGCTACATTGCCAACAAGGCCGAGGTGAGCTGCAAGCAGGTGGCGCCGAACCTGCTGCGCATGGATGCCAACAAGAACTTCGGCATCGTCGGCTTTCATCGAATTCTGCCCGATCTCACCGCTTTGGCGCGAAGCGTAGGCATCGCCGGCGCCGCCATCGTCAATTGCGCGCATACTGGACGCATCGGCGCCTACAGTGAGATGTTGGCGCGCGAGTTCATGTGGGGCTTCGTATTTGGTGGCGGCGGCAACAAGAAGCTCAAGGAAGTCGCGCCCTTCGGTGGACGCAAAGGCGTCTTTGACACCAACCCTTATGCCTTCAGCCTGCCTCTGGACGAGACGCGCGCGACCACCAGTGACTTCGCGACGTCGGCGACGGCACAAGGCAAGCTGCTTGTGTTCCGCACCAACAACACGCCAGTTCCGGACGGCTGGATCATTGACAATAATGGTCGACCCACCAACGACGCACGCGATTTTTACGATGGTGGTGCCATGCTTCCCTCCGCCGGCGCGAAAGGTTATGGCATGGGGTTCATCGCCGAGCTGTTCGGTGATGCGGCGCTCGGCACGCCACACGAGCTCAACTGGTTCATCGTCGCCGTGGATCTCAAGCGCTTCATCGATCCGGCAGGCTACTTCGAGGCTGCCGGACGGCTGCGGCAGGAAATCGAGGACTGTCCTCCCGCCGAAGGTTTTGCCAAGGTGATGTGGCCGGGGCAACCGGAGCTGGAAAAGATGTCTCGCCAGACAGCGGACGGAATCGACTACTCCGAGAGCGAATTGCGCAGTCTGTCGGGTCTGGAAGCGCGCTTCTCAGTAAAGCTTGCCGGTTGAAATGAGCAGTAAATTCTCTCTCGCGGTCGACATCGGCGGCACGTTCACCGATTTCGTTCTGCTCGATCATCAGCAACGGGTGGTGCTTACCGACAAGGTGCTGACGACGCCGCACTCCCCCGAACGCGCCATCCTGCAGGGCGTTGAAAAGCTCTCGCAGCGCATCGCGCTCGATCTGCGGTCTGCCGATCTCTTCCTGCACGCGACCACGATCATAACCAACGCCGTCATCGAGCGTAAAGGCAGCGACTTCATCCTGCTGCATACCGCGGGCTTTCGCGATCTCCTCGAGATCGGACGCGAGCATCGCTACAATCTGACCGATCTCAAGCTGCGCTTTCCCGATCCGGTCGGCCGGCGGGATCTTCGCCTCGCGGTCGACGAGCGCGTATCGGCCGCGGGCGAGGTTGCGCGCGCCCCGGATAAGGCAGCGCTCATGGCGCAACTGATCGCGCTCGCCGAGCGCCATGATGTACGCAGCTTCGCGGTATGCTTCCTCCATTCGTATCGCAATGCGGCCAACGAGGAGATCGTGCGCGACTGGATCCGGGAAGCGTTTCCCAACGCCTACGTCTCCTGCTCGGCGGCCGTCGCGCCAACTCAGCGTGAGTATGAGCGCTGGACCACCTGTACCATCAACGCCTACACCATGCCGCTGCTGGCGGACTACGTCGGCCGCCTCCGGCTGGCGCTGGCAGAAGGGGGCTTTGCGGGGCGCGCGCTGATGATGACTTCCTCGGGTCTGCCGCTGGAGTTCGATCGATGTGTCGGCTATCCCATTCGCATGATCGAGTCCGGCCCAGCCGCCGGCGTCCTGGCCGCGCAGGAGATCGCGGCCCGCATTGACTTGCCGCAACCGGTCGCCGGTGATGCCGCGGTGCGCCTTTCCAACGTGCTGGCCTTCGATATGGGTGGTACGACGGCGAAGGGTGCTTTTCTGACCCACGGGGCGTTTCACGTGCAGCGATCGCTCGAGGTTGCGCGCGTCGGCACGTTCCAGCCGGGCAGCGGGCTTCCTCTCATGATCCCTGCCATCGATCTGATCGAGATCGGCGCGGGCGGAGGCAGCATTGCCACCATCGATGACCGCGGCGCAATTGCCGTCGGCCCGTCGAGCGCCGGCGCCGACCCGGGACCGGCCTGCTACGACCGCGGCGGTACAGCGGCGACGCTGACCGATGCCAACGTCGCGCTTGGCTATCTGAGCGAGGAGAACTTTGCAAACAGCGGCATCGTTGTGCAGCGCAGCCGCGCCCAAGCCGTCATCCAGTCGTTGGCGGATCGCCTTGGCACCTCGCTCGAGCGCGTCGCCCGCGGCATCCGTGAGACAGTCAATGAGAACGTTGCGCGCGCCTTCCGGGTGCACGCGGGTGAGCTCGGCATCGACTATCGGCGCTACGCGCTCGTATGTACCGGCGGCTCGGCACCTCTCCATGCAGCCGAGATCGCGCGCACCTTGAGTATCAAGACCGTAGCGTTTCCGTTTGGCGCCGGCGTCTCCTCCGCGTTCGGGCTCTTCGTTGGCCGCGAAGGGCTCACGCTGCAGAAGACAAATGCACTGCGCCTCGACACGTTACCGGCGGGCCGCGTCAGCGCGGAGGTTCGTGCGTTGATCGAAGGCGATGCCAACGCGCGAGCGCTGGCGGCCGCAGGCGCTGACGTCGTCCTGACGCTCGGTATGCACTATGTCGGCCAGGGTTACGAGATCGACGTCGGCATCGACGATATCGCAACGTGCGACTCTGCCACCATTCGTGAGGCCTTCCATCGCGCCTATCGCGCTGTGTTCGGAGTGATCTTCCCGGACTACGTCATCGAGATCTTCAATTGGACCGTGCAGATCATGGTTCGCGACAAGCTCTGCGATCTTTCCCGCTTCCGCTATGCGAATGCGGGGACAACCACTCGCAAGATCAAAGCCCCGCGGCGCATTCTCGACACTGGTACCGGGGAGGCCGCCGAGCTTGCCGTGTACGATCGCTACGCATTGCGTCCGGGTGATACGATCGAGGGCGGTGCGCTCATCGAGGAAAATGACACCACGATCTACCTGCCGCGCTTCGCTCGGGGCACAGTCACCGAGAGCTTCGACATCCTCGCCGATATCCGATCCCGCCGCTGAGGCCCTACAGAATGCAAGAAAAGCTCGATCCCATCGACGCCGGCATCATCTGGTCGCGGTTCGTCTCCATCGCCGACGAGATGGTCTCGGCGCTTGTGCGCACCTCGTTCTCCACCATGGTGCGCGAGAGCGGCGACTACTCCTGCATGCTGTTCGATGCGAAGGGCCGCTTCCTGTCGCAAGGAACGGCGAGCGTACCTTCGTTCACAGGCACCGGACCCGCGACGCTCTCCGGCATGCTGGAACACATCCCGGCGGACACCCTGGCCGACGGTGACGTGCTTCTTACCAACGATCCCTGGATCGGCACCGGTCACGTCTACGATGTCAACATTGTCAAGCCGATCTTCCGCAACGGTCGCCTCGTCGCTTATGCGCTGTCGGTGTCGCATCTGGCCGATATCGGCGGTATCGGCTACGGCACTGGTGCGCGCGACAACTACGAGGAGGGCATTTGTATCCCGCCGGTGAAGCTGTTCGTGCGCGGAGAGCCGAACAAGTTCGTGTTCGACCTCATTGAGGCGAATGTGCGCTTCCGGGACCTGGTCATTGGCGATATTTATTCCAACGTTGCAGCCTGCAACGTGGCGGCCGCGGCCATCGACGATCTGCTTGCCGAATACGGGCTGGTCGACACGGTAGGAGCGGCTGACGCGATCTTTGACCTGACTCGCAACGCTATATCAGAGGTGTTGCGCACGCTGCCCTGCGGCAAGGTTGCCGGATCGCTGTCAGTGGAGGGCGTCCAGGACGACGCGCTCATCAACCTCGCCGTCCAGATTTCCATTTCGCCGGAACGCTTCACGTTCGACTTCACCGGCACCTCGCCCGTCGTCAATCGCGGCATCAATGTGCCGCTCTGCTACACGCGCGCGTACTGCTACTTCACCTTCAAGACCATCGTCGCGCCGAACATCCCCAACAATCAGGCGGTGCTCGACTTCGTCACCATCGCTGCGCCTGACAACTGCATTCTCAACGCGAAGCGCCCCTATGCCACGGGCGGTCGTCACATCCTCGGTCACTACGTGGCGCCGCTGGTGTTCGGCGCGCTCGCGGATGTGGTCCCGATGCAGGTTCAGGCCGACAGCGGTATGATCTGCCAGATCAATTTTCGCGGCCGCTCGCCTCAGGGCCGTGACTATTCCTACATTCTGTTTACCTCCGGCGGGTATGGCGCCTTTGCCGACCTCGATGGGCGTCCGGTGCTGCCAGGGCCGTCGAACATGATCGGCATTCCCGTTGAGATCTGGGAGGAGAACACCGGCATCACGTTTCTGCGTAAGGAATGGCGCGTCGACAGCGGCGGCGCGGGCACCTTCCAGGGCGGTGCCGGGCAGGTGGTCGAGTTACGCAACGACACCGATGCCCCGGTCGATGCGGCTTTCTTCGCCTCGCGGACCAGTCGCCCTGCGCGTGGGTTTGCCGGTGGTATCGATGGGGCGCTGCGTGTGCTTTCACTCGACGGGGCTGCCGTCGCGCCAAAGTCCCGCCGCGACGTGACGCCCGGATCGGTTATCGTGCTGGAGGAGGCCGGCGGTGGCGGGTTCGGCCCGCCCGAGCGCCGCACCCTGGCTCGGATCCGCGCCGACCTCGACGCTGGTCTTACGTCACTCGAGTATGTGCGGAGTCACTATCCTGCGCAGGCCCGCGCCCTTGAGACGGAGATGGCCGATCGCTCCTGAGCAGCCCGCCATCCCGCACTAGATCGAGCGCTACAAGGCCGAAACGGCGGACGGAACAACTGTGCATGGCGGCTATCCGCGCATTCTTGCCGCGCAAGCAATGTGCGGCTCAGCCAAGCGTGGCCGAGACACTTCCAAGCCGTGTGAAGTCCATGGTGTAGCGCTCCCCCGGCGCACCGGGGAGATTTGCGAGCAGCGAGCCGGTCATGACGAGCATCCCTGGCTCGAGCTGCAGACCGACTTCGGCGAGATTGTTGGCCACGAACGCCACGGCATTGAGTGGATTGCTCATCACCTCGATACCGGTAGCCGAGCCCATGGCGGCACCGTTGCGGTAGGCGACCATGCCTTCAAGGCGTAGATCTATGCCATCCAAGGCGACGAGCTTGCGACCAAGCACGTACGCGCCCGAGAACTTGCCGTCGATGATGCGTGTCTGCAGCGAGCTGCCGCTGCGGTTGCTGGCTATCAGCTCGATCGATGCGTACGCGCCTGCAGCAGCGCGCAGGACGTCCGTCAAGCCGACGTTGGGGCCGCGCAATGCATGCTTCATCAGCACGGTGATCTCGCCCTCCATGGCGAGCCGGCTGTAGCCACCCGCAGGAACGGTGGCGCCGTCCTCGTAGAAGTTGGACGCCATGAGGCAGCCGGTAATCTGGCCTTCGATATGCTCGTCGGCACGCAGCGACCGGCTGGAGCCCGCAACCTTGTAGCCGAGCAGCCGATCGCCCTTTGCGATGCGCCTCTCGACGAGTGCGGCACGCAGGCGATAGGCGTCCGCCACCGTCACGTCCGGCTGCCGCTCCAGTACGTCGGGGCAGCGTGGTGTGTCGAAGATGTGGTGCTCGAGCCAGTCGAGGAGCGCGCCGTGCTTCGCCTCGATTTCCGCATTCAGTTCTTTGGCCATGAAGAGCAACCTCTATGCGAAGCGGACGTCGAGACGGCCGAGGTGCGTGAACGCGATGCTCACGTCGTCTCCGCTCTTGACCGGAAAGCCTGCGACAACCGAGCCCGTCATGATGATCGATCCGGCCGGCAGTGCCATGTCGAATTCGGCGAGCTTGTTGGCGATGAACGCGACGGCGTTCAGCGGATTGCCGATAACCTCGACACCGGTGCCAGATGCCACGTGTTCGCCGTTGATGCCGGCGATCACGCCTTCGAGCGCGAGATCCAGGTTCGCTGGCCGTGTGATCTGCTGCCCGACGACAATGCCACCCGTCACTTTGTGCAGCGCGATGCCCATCTGCTTGCTGCGCCCCTTCTGCGGCGCAACCGCGATCTCGATCGCCGGCAGATATCCGGCGATCGCAGCGGGAAGCGCCTGCGCCGTAATGCCCGGGCCGCGCACATCGCGCTCGAGAACCACGGCGACTTCAGGCTCCACCACTGTTCTGGAGCCCTCTATGAGGCGCAGCGGCACTTCCTCGGGGAAGAGGCCTGACCGCAGCAGTGTGCCGATCATCGGCTCCGTCATGCCGTAGGCCTGCTGCTGAACCTTGCTGGTATAGGCAGCCTTGTAGCCTACGATGCCATGCTTGGGCGCAAGGCGGCGCATCAGCGCAAACTGGATGCGATAGGCTTCTTCGGCGGTCAGCTCGGGTTCGCGCTCGAGAATATCGATATAGGGAGGAGGGCCGGCGAGCTGACGCTCGAGCCATTCCGCGCAGTCCTCGATCGACGTTCGCATGCTCATTTCCGGATTGCCATTTGTTCACCCGCCCAACAGGACTCACAAGGGAAGCTGCCGCTCGAACATCGCGAAGATCCGCTCCCAGGAGCGCTCTGCGGCACGCTGATTGTAGACGACGCGGCCAGGAAAAGCGTAGCCGTGCTCCGTGCCGGGGTGCGTTTCGATCTCCGAAACGACCGGACACTTCTTGAGAAGCGTGTTGAATTCCTGCTGCTCGGCCGGCGTGATGTGATGATCATGCTCGGCATGTCCCACATAGATCTCACCGCGAATGCGCGGCAGGACGATATGGGGCGAGTCTGCTGACGTGGTAACGAACCTAGTGCCGAACAGCGAGCCGGTGGCTGCGAAGTGCTCGGGAAAGGTCCCAGCGGCAAGAACGCAGAAGCGTCCACCGCCACAGTAGCCGATGGTGCCCTTGGGACCGGGCTTCACCTTCAGATCATCGTCGAGATAGCGCAGCAGCGCGCGCGTATCCTGCATAACGCGCTCATTCTTCAGGGTGGTGAGCACGATCTGCCGGATCTGCAGTACCTCGGGCATCTTGCTGTCCGGATCGAGCACGATCTTGCCGAGGCGGAAGTACAGATCCGGAATGGCACAGAGATAGCCCTTCTCGGCGACACGACGCGCCATGATGCGCATGGTTTCGCTGAGACCACCGACGTTCTGAAACATGACGACGCTTCGAAAGGGACCGGCACCATCCGGCTGAGCGATGAACGTGTCCATCGGACCGTCGGGTGTGGGGACGGGAACGTGGCGCTCTTGCATGGCTGCCTCTCGGTGCGCGCTTCCATCGTGCTGCCTGTCGTCTCGCAGGCCTTGACCATCTTGCTATGACGCCAATCCGAAGTTCAACGACCGCGTGACCATCAAATTCCACCAAATGGAATATCCAAGGGGCGGCGCCGTTGCGCGGGTTGAGTGCGATGCGCCATGTAGAAGGCTCTTCCGGCGGAGGGAGTCGTACAGTCTGCCGTGCGTTTGCCGGCAGCGGCGATTGGCACTGGCGGTCGCGCCTTCCGACGCACACTCCATGCGGTGCTGGTACGCAACCATGGCAGAAGCTATGATCGACCCTGCAAGGCCGACGTTGGACAAGTGCTCATGCCATGGACGAAACACGCAACCTTGTGGGACGCGTGGTCCTCATTCTCCAAGCCTTCTCAGAGGGGCAGACCGTCCTCTCATTGAAGCAGATCGTGGAGCGCTCCGGGCTGCCTGCCTCGACGGCGCATCGGCTCCTGGATCAGCTTGTGCGACACGGCATCATCGAGCGCTGGACGCAACGGCGCTACTGCATCGGCGCAGAGCTCATTCGCATGAGCATGATCGTCAGCGCAAAGGTTCGCTTGGCCGAGGTCGCGCGCCCGATCATGCAGGACATTGCACAGCAGCTCAACATGACCTGCCTTCTCTCGCTCTATGTGCCGACACGCCATCGTCGCATCCCCGTCGTGAGATACGATCCGCGCGGTTCTGCCTTGAACAGGATAGCACTGCAGAATCATCAATCGCTCATGTGGGGTGCAGCAGGGCGGGTAATCCTGGCGCACTTGCCGCCAGATGTGGTGGAAACAGTGCGCCGGTCAGCGCCTCCATGCCCGGTTACGGGAAAGGCGGCGCCTGGACGTGCATCCTTGAGTCGAACGCTCGAGCGTATACGTACACGCGGATACGACAGCTCTCGCGGCGAGATCATCTCGCACGATATCGTGGCGGTCGCCGCGCCTGTGGTTGGTGCCGAGCAGAGAATTCTTGGCAATCTTGCCGTTGCGACGGCGAACCCGAAGCCATCCGACGAGCAGGCTGCTGCCGATCTCCTGCTCGCCAAATCGCGCAAGCTTTCCTCTCAGCTTGCTCGCATCAAGATGATCTAGAGGCGGTTTCGGCGTCCGGCGCGCGGGCGAGCAATCCACACATCGTGTTCACGGGCCGGGCCGGGCGATTGGCTCAGCGCGCCGATTTTGTCTGACGTATACAAGTGAGGAACATGAAGACGTGAAGAAATACGAGTCCTTTGATCCCAATCCGAGATGGGTGAAGCCACGCCCCCCGCGAGGGGCGTGCGACTGCCAACTGCATGTATTCGGTCCCACTGACCGCTATCCCATGCGCAGCGGCGCTGCCTATGTCATGCCGACGGCAACACTCGACATGGCATTGCGCATGCATCACGCGCTCGGGATCGAACGAGGCCTTCTCGTCCAGCCGACGAGCTACGGCACCGACTATCGGGCGCTGCTCGATGCGCTGGCCACCGCGGGACCAAACTACAAAGGCTGTGTGGTCATCAACGAGAGCGTGAGTGATGCCGAGCTGCGCGATTTGCACGATCGCGGCATCCGCGTTGCGCGCTTCAACTTTCTCAATGCACTGAACTTGGTGCCTTCCGGTACGAGCATCCGTAACACGATGGCACGGGTTCGTGAGTTGGGCTGGGTTGTGAAGCTTCAACCGCCTGCCGGCGGCATGGCTGAGATCGCTTCCCACTTCGAAAGCATCGATGACATACCGATCGTCATCGATCACATGGGCCGAACGGATCTCGATCCGGTGCGGCCAATGCCCAACTTGAAGAAGATCTTCGAGCTGCTCGACCGGGGCAACTTCTGGCTCATGCTCTCGAACGGCTACCGCCTATCGAAAAGCGACAGTTGCTGGGACGACGTCATTCCGGTCACTTGTGCACTCGTCGAAGCGGCTCCCGACCGCGTCATCTGGGCAAGCGATTGGCCACATCCTCTGTCCACTAAGCCAGTCCCGAACGATGCGGACATCCTGGAGTTCCTCTTCACGTGCGTTCCCGACGAGCGGCAACAACGCAAGATACTTGTCGAGAATCCGGAGCGCCTCTTCGGGTTCACTTAGCGCCGTCGCGAGCACCTGCTGAGCGAGTTTATGCCTGGTTGAGGGTGTGTCTGCCGTTTTTCCGTTGAATGGAATTTCTGCGGTTAGGCTCCGTTGACCCCCCGCCCGCTGCAACATCACTATCGAGAAAAGTACTCGGGAGGAATAAATGCTGATCTCAAGAATCCTCGGGAGCGTGCTCCTTGCCTGCTCGTTGCTGACTCCGGCAGTGGCGCAGGACTGGCCGACGCGGCCCGTCAAAGTCATCGTGCCCTATCCTGCGGGCGGCAACGCCGGAACCTCCGCACGCATCGTCGCCATCAAGCTCGAGCAACTGCTCGGACAGCCCTTCGTCGTCGAGAACAAGCCAGGCGCTTCGGGTCTGGTCGGGTCGGAATTCGTCGCGAGATCCGAGCCGGATGGTTACACGATGCTGATCACGGGTACTAACGCCATCCAGCTCACGCCGCTGACGTACGCGAAGCAGACATTCTCCTGGGACAAGGATTTCACGACCGTAGCGGGCCTTTCGGTCTCGGCCCTTGTCATGCAGGTCAATCCGAAGGTTCCAGCGACAACGCCGCGCGAGCTGATCGAGCTGGCGAAGACAAAGGATCTCTCCACCTCGACGCCGGGCGCCGCTACCATTCATCACCTCATCGGCGAGCTGATGCAGGCGAAGCTCGGCGTGAAGTGGAAGACGGTTCACTATCGCGGCAATGCGCCTGCAACCAACGATGTAATCGGTGGCCACATCGACTTCAACTTCGACGCAATGATTACGGCATTGCCTCAAGTCCAGGCCGGGACGCTGCGCGCTTTGGCCGTTACATCGGACAAGCGGAGTCAGTTCCTGCCGGATGTGCCGACACTGAAGGAGTCTGGCTACGACTTCGTGGCGCAAACTTATACGGGCGTGTTCATGCCTGCCGGAACACCAGCTCCGATCGTTGCGAAGCTGCAGGCAGCCATCGACAAAGTCCGCCGGGACCAGAGCGTCATCGACGCGTTCGGTAAGCTCGGCGTCGATGTCAGCGACGCCACACCCGAGGAATTCCAGCGGTGGCTCAAGAAAGAGTACGAGATCTGGAGCGAAGTGATCCAGGGCTTGCCGAAGCAAAAGCAGTGAAGGGTGCGGGACGCAGCTGCGCAAGGTCTCGCTAGGCTGGACGCAACGCCATCATGTCATGCCGGACGACTGTCGTTATCCCGGCTGGCGGCACCGTGTGCGGAGCACGCGCGAACGATGTCTGACCCTTCCCCTGAGCGCGAGCGCGTAGGCCCATTGATACGCTCACCGCTCGATCTTGCCGGTGGGCTGTTCCTCATCGCCATCGCGGTTGTCGGTTATGCCGGCACGTTCTCGCTGTCTTTGGGCCAGCTCTCTGATATCGGTGCAGGCATGATGCCCAAGGTTGTGGCCGTGCTGGTCGGTGCGTTCGGCTGCATCCTTGCGCTGCAGAGCTTTGTCGTCCTCGGAGACGGCCTCGCGCGATGGGGCGTTCGGGGGCCCCTATTGCTGCTGAGCGCGGCTCTCTTGTTCGCGTTCGCCGTTCGTCCGTTGGGTCTTGTCATCGCGGGGCCTCTGGCGTTTCTCGTTGCAGCCCTTGCCGATCGCAGCACGCGCTTTGTCGAGGCGGTGATTGCGGCGATCGTTGCAACGCTGTTCTGCGGCCTCCTGTTCAAGGAGCTTCTCAGCCTGCCGATCCCGTTCGATCCCAGGGACATACTTGGCTTCCTGCACGGTCCGTACGACGCGCTCAAGGTGGCGATCAAGGGACTGGTGATGGCCATTTCGCGATAAGCGGCGGAGATTGGCGCGTAGATGATCGACCTTTCCGACAACCTCTTGCTTGGCATGAGTGTAGCGCTGTCGCTGCAGAACTTGACCTTGTGCTTTCTGGGCTGCCTCATTGGCACGCTTGTCGGTGTGCTTCCGGGTGTCGGCCCCATTGCCACCATCACCATGCTGCTGCCGATCACCTTCGGCCTCGATCCGGTTGGTGCGCTGATCATGCTGGCGGGCATCTACTACGGTGCCCAGTACGGTGGCTCGACAACGGCCATTCTCGTCAATATTCCTGGCGAAGCGTCCGCGGTCGTGACGACATTGGACGGCCACCAGATGGCCAAGCAGGGTCGCGCAGGCGTCGCTCTCGGTATCGCTGCCATCGGCTCCTTCATTGCGGGATGCGTTGGGACGCTCATCATTGCCAGCTTGGCAGGACCAATGACGCGCATGGCGCTGCTGTTCGGGCCCGCAGACTACTTCGCGTTGATGGTGCTCGGTCTCATGCTCGCCGTCGTCCTGGCGCACGGCTCTGTGAGGAGAACGATCGCGATCATTCTGGTCGGCATTTTGCTCTCCACGGTGGGCGTAGACCTGGAGACAGGCCAAGACCGGCTGACATTCGGCTGGAATGAGATTGCAGACGGTATCGATGTGGCAATCATTGCCATGGGCATGTTCGGCTTTGCCGAGATCTTGCGCAATCTGGAAACGGATCAGAGTCAGGAGATCATGAAGGCGCGGATCGGGAACCTGCTGCCGAGCCGTGCCGACTTCGGGCAGTCTGCAATGCCGATCGCGCGCGGCACGCTCCTCGGGGGCCTGCTCGGCCTCTTGCCGGGCAATGGCTCTGTACTTGGGCCTTTTGCCTCCTATACGCTCGAGAAGAAGCTGGCTAAAGACCCTTCACGTTTCGGTAAGGGTGCTATCGAGGGCGTGGCAGGTCCGGAGTCGGCCAATAATGCCAGCGCGCAAACGTCCTTTATTCCGTTGCTCACGCTCGGCATCCCGCCCAATGCGGTGATGGCGCTCATGGTCGGTGCCATGACCATCCATGGAATTGTGCCTGGGCCGCAGATCATCACGAAGCAGCCGGAGCTCTTCTGGGGCATGATCGCGTCGATGTGGATCGGCAATCTGATGCTGCTCGTCATCAATCTGCCGCTGATCGGTCTCTGGGTGCGCTTCCTCAAAGTACCTTACCGACTGATGTTCCCCTCGATCCTGCTTTTCTGCTGCATCGGTATCTACTCGGTCAACAACTCGGCTTTCGATGTTGTCCTGACGGTGGGCTTTGGTCTCTTTGGATACGCCCTTATCAAGTTCGGGTTCGAGCCCGCTCCATTGTTGCTCGGCTTCGTCCTCGGCAGACTGCTGGAGGAGAAGCTGCGCCAGGCGCTGGTCATCTCGGGTGGCGAGTTCATGACGTTCTTGAACCGTCCTCTCAGCGCCGGTTTGCTTGCATTGGCGGCGTTGCTTGTGCTGATCGCTGTCCTGCCTGCCATCCGCAAGAGTCGCGACGAAGTATTCCAGAGCGCCGATTGAGCGACGTTCCGAAAGCCCTCATTCCTGCTGGCCGAGCAGGGTGATTGTTTGCTGCTGCGGATTGCGCGGCCGGTGTGCCTCTCATCTCTCTGAAGCCTTAGATGCGTGATCTCGACATGCTCGAGCACGAGCCGCCATTGGGCGCCAGCTCGCGCGCCACTTCGATAACATCGTACCCATAATGCTCCCTGATACAGGGATAGCGCGGCATGGCGGATCGCGAGACACGACGTCGTTCTGAACGACGTGCGAATAGGGATATCCTGGCATAAAGAGAAGTTATGCATGACATAAAAATCACGATTGGAACTTCTAAGCAGGAAGCGAGAACATTCGCTCGATAATAATAAGGCTTCCAGGAGGACGTGCTGAAGGAAACGGCAATCGGGTCCGGCAAAGCTCGGAAGCTGATGACCCATTCCTTCGAGTCCTGGTGGAGGCCCGCGGCTGAGCTGCTTTGCGCAGCGACAACATCAGCCGACGCTGACTGCACAGGGGCCGCTAAAGAGCGATCCTGATAGATCCGAAATTCCGGCTGCCTCCAACACGATTTCAACGGGAGCGGTCGAAGAACTACCGGCTGGAGCGGAAAGACTTCTGATGAACGCACGCCAACACAACCTGAATGGCACAATAATGCGCCTGGGCGGTTCGATCGCGCTGGACGGGCAGGCGAGCTGGGCGCCGATCAAGCCAAACCTCTTCCAGCCCGTCAGCTGCTATCTTCTGAAGAAGCCCAAGGCACACGTGCTGATCGACACGGGGGTGGCGTGTCATCAATCGAATATCGTACCGGCGGTTACACGTGAAATCAAAGACGGCAACTACGTCATTGCTTGCCTGACGCGCTCGGAGCCGGAGTGCGCCGGAAACCTGCTCGCGATACATGAGAATGTGCCGATCAACGAGCTTGTTACGGCGACGGTCGCGAATCCGTTCGACGACTACTCATCGCTCGTTGCGCAGTCCGTAAAGCTCACGACATTTCCTTTCGGAGCACCTGCCAGCTTCACGGTCGGAGATCCTCCTGTCCTGGAGATGTTTCTCGCTCAGTTCCGAATGCTGCTCACCGTTTGGTTCTTCGATGCGGAGACGGGAACGCTCTTCTCCAGTGATGTGTTCAGCCATACGGACGTGTTGTCGCCGGAAGCACCTCCAATCATCACGTCCTCGACGCTGGACAAGACGACCTACGAAAGCGCCAGGGAGCATATCCTCGCCAAATTCTGGTGGATCCCGAAAGCAGATACCGCGCCCCTCGGCGACTGGGTGAGGAAGGTCTTTTCCGCCCGCCGGATCGAGACGATTGCCCCGACGCATGGCTGCGTTCTGATGGGACGCGATGTTGTGGACAGACATCTCAATCTCGTACTGGACGTACTCGAGAAGGAAGGGCTGCGGTAATGGCTGATGGTCAAGGGCATAAGTACGAGCGCAATACCTTCCCGCGGGAAATCGCACCCAACATTTTCTGGTTCGGCAACTGCCTGAAGATCAGTGTGACGGCAGAGATCATGCACATTCACCTGAACCAGTTCCTGCTCAAGGGAGAAGAGAAAACTCTCCTCATAGATACCGGCATGCCTCGGCACTGGGACTCGTTGAAGGCGCAGCTGAATATCGCACTCGGCGGGCGAAGTCTGGACTATCTATTCCCGACGCATCCTGAGGTACCTCACTGCGCCAACATCCCGAACATTCTCGACGAGTATCCTTCCTGCTCCCTGATCGGGGACGTGAGGGACTATGGCCTCTACTATCCTGAAACCCGTGGGCGAGCGCTCAATGTATCCATCGGGGATGCTGTCGATCTCGGCGGTCTGAAGCTCAGGTTCGTACCCGCCATTCTGAAGGACCTTCCAAGTTCACTGTGGGCATTCGAGGAGACGCACAGAATAATGTTCGTGGCGGACGGTTTCGCGTTCCTACACGCGGGATCGCAAAACCCGATGCTTGATGAGCCTCTTCATCGGCCCGGGGAATGCACGCTGACGAGCACGGAGCTCGGATCGGGTGTCAATGTCGAGCTCGGCAATTTCATTATCAGAGCTGCATTGCACTGGAGCCGGTTCGTCGATCCGGACAGGCTGCTGAAGGAAATGGACGAGCTCATTGACGAGCATAAGCCTTCGATCATCGCATCTGCGCACGGCAACATTATCGTCGATGTCGACCATGTGCTGCCTATGATCAGGGATATGCATCATAAAGCCTACGCCGACGCGGGTATCCCTGGAAGAAAGCCCGCCGCCAGCAGGCAGAGCGCATGATGAAGCGGGGCTCGGGTCTGGTGCGTTCGTCATGACATCATATAGCGATGTTTTACGCGGGCACGAAGATCGTGCTGAACATCTGGGAAAGCGCCGCTCCATGGGAGAAGTTCAAACATTGGACCGGATCGCAATGACTGACCATGTAAGCGTCAGTCAGGCGGCAGGGGCCGGTTCCGCACCGTTGCTCCGCGTCAATGATGTCACCCTCAAGTACAAGACGGCGGAAGCAACCATCAGCGCGACCGAAAAGGTGAGTTTTTCCGTCAACTCCGGGGAACGCTGCATTCTGCTGGGGCCGTCCGGCTGCGGGAAGTCCTCCCTGCTGAAGGCGGTGGGCGGCTACATGAAGCCGGAGAGCGGAACGATTGAAGTGAACGGCAGGCGGGTCGAGGGCCCCGGTGCGGATCGGATCATGGTGTTTCAGGAATTCGATCAGCTTCTACCCTGGAAGACGGTCATCCAGAACGTGATGTTCCCACTCATTGTTGCCCGGCGATATTCCGCGCGAGACGCGGAGGCTATGGCGCGTGAATACATCGACAAGGTGAAGCTGAGCAGGGCGGTCAACAGCTACCCGCATATGCTGTCGGGCGGGATGAAGCAGAGAGTTGCGATCGCGCGCGGGCTCGCGATGAAGCCGGACATTCTGCTGATGGACGAGCCGTTTGCATCGCTCGATGCTCTGTCGCGTCGGACGATGCAGGACGAGCTGCTCGAGCTTTGCAACAGCACCAAGGTCACTGTTCTCTTCGTGACCCATTCGATCGCTGAGGCAATTCGACTAGGGCACAGAATCCTCCTTCTCTCGGCTCATCCGGGTCGCGTCAGATCGGAGATCGACGACGTGGATCGAGCCATCGCGCGATACGGATCCCCGCTGGCTCTCGAGAAGGAAGTCCACAAAGTGCTATTCATGAAGGATAGCCAATGAACAGTATCTTCCCGGACTACCGTTTGGACGAGGTTGACACCGCCCCAGCCGCGGCGGTCGAGCCCATTGGCTGGAGCGGGCAGCTTCTTGCCAGCGCAGGTGCCAAAAGAGCCGCGGTGCTGATCGTGTTGGCAGGCCTGTGGGAGGGCTATGCGATCTTCCTGGACAACAGCCTCGTGTTTCCGCGGTTGTCCGAAACGATCGTCACCATGTTTGAGCTGCTCTTGAGTGGCACACTGCCGGAGCGCATTGTGACATCGCTCGAGTATCTGGCCATAGGCTATTCAACGGGTATCGTCCTCGCGGCGGCGCTGACCATACTCGCCATAAGTAGCAAGTTCGGCACTGTATTCCTCGAAACAGTGACGGCCATGCTGAACCCGTTGCCGGCCATTGCGCTCCTCCCCCTGGCACTGATTTGGTTTGGTCTAGGCATGGGCAGCATCATATTCGTGATCGTGCACTCCGTGCTGTGGGCGGTCGCGCTCAGCACGTTGACGGGCTTCAGGAACGTCTCGCAAACGCTGCGGATGGTGGGCAGGAACTACGAGCTGCGCGGCCTATCCTTTGTCTGGCGCATCCTCGTGCCCGCCGCCTTCCCGTCAATCCTGGCGGGATTGAAGATTGGGTGGGCTTTTGCGTGGCGCACACTGATTGCAGCTGAGCTCGTATTTGGCGTGAGCTCCGGGCGGGGTGGTCTCGGCTGGTTCATCTTCGAGAACCGCAACAGGCTTGAGATACCGGCAGTCTTTGCCGGACTGCTCACGATCATACTGATCGGTCTCATCGTCGAATACGTGGTCTTCGGCGCCATAGAAAGCAGAACCGTGAAGAAGTGGGGAGAGCAAGCGCGTCAGTGATTGGCTGCGCGATGGCATCTCAGCGGCAGAACGCCCTCGCCACGAGGGTGAAATCAGCAAAATCAGGAGGAAGCAATGATACGTCGGTGTATCGCGGCCGCGATCGTGAGTTGCAGCTTTGCCCACAGTGCTTCGGCGGAGGTCGACAAGATCGTCATCGCGCGCCAGCCGGGCAATTTCTCCGTCGCGCTCGCGGTCATGGAGAAGCACAAGCTAATCGAGAAGCACGCGACCAAGCTCGGCGTGCCAAAGCTCACGGTTTCGTGGCCCCAAATGACGGGCGGCACCGCCCTGAACGAGGCACTGCTGTCCGGTTCGGTAAACATCGCCGCAACGGGCGTCGCGGCAAGCGCGCTGCTTTGGGACAAGACCGGCGGAAAGGTCAAGGGGCTCGCCGGATGGGTATCGTATCGCCTGCATTACAATACGCGAAATCCAAATCTCAAGTCGCTGGCCGATCTCAGCGACAACGACAGAATTGCGCTTCCGTCGATTATCATCTCGACGCCGGCGCTCGAGTTCCAGATGGAGGTCGCGCGACTGCTCGGGTTCGAGAACTGGGGCAAGTTCAATTCCCTTATGGTTCCGATGACGCACGCGGATTCGGTCGCAGCGCTGCTCGATGCCTCGAGCGCGATCACGGTGCACGCAACATCTTCCCCCTTTCATGATCGCGAGATCGCAGATCCGCGCATTCGCACCATCTACGACGTTCTGGCGACCAATATCGTCGTAGCACGTGAGGACTTCGTGTCGAAAAACCCGCTGATCACGCAGGCCAGTTTCGATGCGCTGAACGAGGCGAACAGAATGATCTACGAGGAGACGGACAAAGCCATCGCCGCTTATATCGAGATAACGGGCGAGCCGGAAAAGCCGGAGGTGCTGCGCAAGCAGATCCTGGACAAGAACAACATCATCTACACCGTCGAGGTTTCGGGCGTGGAGAAGTACCTGTCGTTCATGCACAAGGCGGGCATCATCAAGAAGCGGCCGGAGACATGGCGGCAGATGTTCTTCCCGATCGCGCATCATCTCAACATTCAGTGACGCGGCACCCGCGAGGTCAAGGACAGGCATGACCCGTTCCTCACGAGAGCAGTTCATACAGCGGGCGAGGGCCACGAAAGCGCCGGTCCGCAGTCTCGCTCTTCTCGATAGCGTTGCGGATCTTGCTCCACTCGATGGCATCGCGGGCGAGGCGCGTGTCGTCGGCATCGGAGAGAGCTGGCATAGCGCGCGCCAGCTCCTCGCCTTCCGGAACCGAATGGTTCGGTACCTGATCGAGCATCGCTCGTTTGACGTCCTGATTTTCGAAGGCAGTGTCTCCGGGGCTGGCCGCGTCGACGCCTTCGTGAAGGGGGAGCCGAGCGATCCGGCTCTGGTGCTGCGCCATCTCGGGCAAGCAATGTGGCTGAACCGGGAGACGGCGGATTTTCTGCTCTGGCTGCGGGAGTACAATACCGCTCGCCCACCGCATCAGCGCGTCAGTATCTGTGGGATGGACAGTGTTCCGCCGACAGCCGCCCTTTCGGCCGTGCCGGCCTACTTCGCGCGCGTCGATGCTGTCCTTGCGGCCGACGATCTGGCGTTCATCGAGCGCATTGCGCGTCGGTTCGAAGCCGTGCCGCTGAGCAGTACCAGTCGCGCGGCCATCTGGGGGGCCAGCGAGGTCTTCGTTGAGCTTGGTCCGTCAGACCGAGGCCGTCTTCGCTCGATCTTCAGCACGATAGTAAGCCGTTTGAAAGAACTCCAGAAGACGTATGCTTTCGCGAGCTCGAAGGCAGAGTTTCGTTCGATCGTGCGCGATGCTCTTATGGTCGTTCAGGCTTGCGATATTCTCGGCGCGCGTCTGACGTCGCCGCGCGAGGCTAATCACCAGCGGGATTTGGCCTTCTCGGAAAATGTCGCCTGGGTGCTGGACGACCGTCCAGGCTCAAAGGCCATCATCTTCGGGCACAACATCCACATGGCGAAGGAGCCCTTCAGGTCTTTCGATAGTGAGGAACTGGTGACCACGCTCGGCGACCGTCTCGCGCAGTGGTATGGCGCCGATTACGTCGCGATTGGTTCTGCGGTCGGCGTCGGACGGCTCTCAGGCGAAGGGCCGGGGCTCGTTGATATTCCAGCGGAGAAGAATCGTCGGCGACGATCGTCGCTCGCCAGCATCGATGCTGCGCTCGAGGAAGTCGGTGAGCAGCAGTTTTTGCTCGCGATGCCTGGCGATCTCGAGTGGACGCAGACGTCGCAATCCATGCGTTCGCATTTGGAGCCGACGAGCGACTACATTCCGGCGCGCGCATTCGATGCCATAGCCTTTGTTGATGGCATTGCCGCCGCTACACCGCTTCCGGATCCTAGCGTCTGAAGACTCTAGTCGTGGATCTGGGTATTTTTGACGATATCTCTCAGCTTCTTGATGAAGTCGACCATCGTAATGGAATGCGGGATCGATCGATGCCGCAGCAGCAGAATCTCGACCGTGATGCGCGGTTTGAGAGGCACTGCGACGAGACCATGCATCGGGAGAGACGATAGGAGGAGAGGCTCGGCCACGGCGACTCCGCCGCCGTGCAAGGCGATCATCAAGCTGGTGATCGACTGATTGGTCTCGGCTCGCAGATTGGCAGACCAGTCAATCTTTCCGAACGCACGGCTGATGTCGGCGCGCATGGCGGTCCGAGGGAGATACGTGATGATCGGATAGTCCTTCAGCTCACGAGCGCTTACCGAGCGTTGCTTGGCCAGAGGATGGCGCCTTGGCACGGCGCAGACGATATTCGATGTCGTCAGAACGCTCGTATGCACCTCAGAATCGGACAGCGGCGCGTAGGCGATCCCAAGCTCCGCTTCCTGGCTGATGACGCGATCGACGATGTTGAGGGCGCCGGCTTCTGCCTGAAGAGACACGCGCACGAGTTCACGTTCGTTTATGAACTCGGCGACGGCCTTGGCCACGAAGCCGTTGGCGAGGGTGGTGTTCGCCGCGATCGACAATGTGCCGAGGCGTCCGCCTGCGAGGTCCTGGACCAGACGGCCGGTGGCATCAACACGTCCCGAAATTGCCGCGACGTGAGGAAACAGCGCTCGCGCTTCAGGCGTCGGCTGCAGCCTGCCCCCAATTCTTACGAAAAGCAGCATCTTCAAGCGAGCTTCGCAGTGCTTGAGCGTTGCGCTTACGGCCGGCTGGGAGATGTTGAGCATGCGGGCGGCGCCCGTAACCGAGCCCGTCACCATGATTGCATGGAACACTTCCATGTGCCGCATTGTCATCATTGTCGGCGCTCTCGGGCGGCATTCAAGAATTGGATCCTACAACGTGCGCCGGCGTGACGTCCGGACTTCATAAGACTCCTTTATGCTCATTTCAATGTCACATGGAGATGGTCGGCGCGTCAGTTTGCGCAATCATCGCCATGCGTCGGCGGCGAAATAACGAGCCAATTTTCGGAAAGCATCTTGCTGGGATCGGCGACAGCCGCCGCCGGTAGGTTCCGCCCTCGTCGCCGCGGGCCGCTTTGATCCTCGCCTCAGGTCGCGCGCACGGCAAGCGGCGCCCACTTTGGGCGGCGCTCAGAAGGTGGCTCCGACCGTTTCGGTATGCTCGACATCAGGAAGTGCAGCGAATGTCTCGACGACCAGCTTGCGAAAATCCTGATAGTCCTGAGAGCCTCGGAAATCGACTGTGTGGTTCTCAACCGTGTCCCATTCGATCAGCATGCGATAGCGGCTCGGCTTCTCGATCGAGCGAACGAGCTTGAAGCTGCGACATCCCTTTGCACGCTTGAAGATTGGCATGGCGGCTTTCACGCCCGCTTCGAATTGTGCCTCCATACCCGGCTTCAGGTCGAACAACGCGACTTCCGTGATCATGCGGTTTCCTTTCCATCGCAGTCATGCGCTGCTGTGGTTTGCATAGCAGCAGAGATCTGAAACATTCAAGCGTTGCTGCGCTTGTGCGCGCGGAAGTGAGACGGGCGCAGGCCGGTGATTTTTTTAAAGGTGTTCGAGAAGGCGAAAGGGTTCTGGTAACCCACGCTGTGGGCAACCACCTCGATCTTCTCGTCTGTTGTCGCCAGCATATGGGCAGCGTGTTGGATTCGTAGAACCGCAAGCTGCTGCATGGGGCTGCGGCCCATGCTGCGCTGACAGCGTCGGCGAAGGTGCTCGGTGCTCAATGCCGCAAGGCTTGCAAGCTTCTTGAGCGTCCAGGCGTGCGCGAGATCCGACTGCACCTTCATCCACAGGAGTCGCAGTCGCCTTTCATCTTGCCAAGGCTCGGCAAAGCGATCGACGTAGCGCTCTATGAGATCGACCCACAGCGCACAACTGGCGGCATTGCCCGCACCCTGCATTTCATGTGAGAGACCCATGATTGCGTGACGGATCGGCTCTCCATCGAAAGCCGTGATGACCGGGCTCAGCACGCCGAGCTTCGATCTCGGCGAGTCGAACGTGTAGCGCACCCAGCAGTACTGCCAGCGCTGTGAGGGGATGGCATGGAAGGCGTGCAGCGCAAGCGCTGGCGCCAGCGAAGTCATGCCGCGTTTGTGGGGTCGCCAGCGACCGTCAAGCAGGATGCGCCCTTCGCCGCCCAGGGAGGCATGAAGATAGGCGCCGCTGAGGCTCGTGCGCACGATCCGATAGGGCACAGCAGCATCTCCAACACCGACGTGGGAGATATGTCGCTGACGCAACGCGGGGCAGTCTTCGCCCCTTACGATCCACTGACGCGTGTCATCCCCGATAAGGTGTGTTTCGAGTAGGTTGCCGTGCACTATACCCATGGCCTCGCGAATGTTCACACTGCAAGTTCTTTCACCAGACGCATGATAATCACAATAGCAGCGGAGGAAAACATGCCTATTTACCTGGCGAGCGAGTCCGCAAGGACAGTTTTCTCTACGCCGCAATAATCGGTCGAGATGTGTGTTTTGATTGACTGGCCCGCTCGGCCAGCCTCCGGCCTTTGCGCCCGATAAGCCCGTCGATTGCTGCTCCTCACGTGAAAGCACGAGTGAAATGAGCCGTCAGGCCATACTTGACCGTTTCCGCCGATCCATAAGTCGCGGCGAGCCCCTGATCGGCTGCGGTGCAGGCGTCGGCCTTTCCGCCACCAGCGCCGAGATGGCCGGTGCCGATCTCATCATCATTTACAATTCCGGCCGCTACCGCATGGCCGGGCGCGGATCCATGGCCGGCCTCATGCCGTATGGCGATGCAAACGCAATCGTTATGCAGATGGCCGGCGAGGTGCTGCCGCTCGTCAAATCGACGCCGGTCCTTGCCGGCGTATGCGGCACCGATCCGTTCCGCCTCATGCCGCAGTTCCTGCGGGAGCTGCGCGACATCGGCTTCGCGGGTATTCAGAACTTTCCCACCGTCGGGCTGGTGGACGGCGCGATCCGGCAGAACTTCGAAGAAACCGGCATGGGTTTCGATCGCGAGGTGGATGTCATCCGCACGGCACATGAGCTGGATCTGCTGACCTGCCCCTATGTTTTCAACGAAGGCGAGGCGGAGGCGATGGTGCATGCCGGTGCCGACCTCATCGTCGCGCACGTCGGGCTTACATCATCCGGGCGCATTGGCGCCAAGACGACCGTAACACTCGACGACGCTGTCGTGCGGATTCAGGCGATCCAGGATGCGGCAAAACGCGTGCGCAACGACATCCTGGTTCTCTGCCACGGCGGGCCGATCGCCGAACCCGACGACGCTGCTTATGTGCTTGCGCGAACGAATGGGGTCGTCGGCTTCTTCGGCGCCTCGAGCATCGAGCGTCTGCCAGCCGAGCGGGCCATCGTTCAGCAGGTGCAGCGATTCAAAAATCTCCGAGCCGGCGGTACGCCGGTCGCATGACAAAAAAACGCAAATCCACGGCACTTTTACCCGACTTGACGGAGCAGTAGCATGAGCCAGCACGCCCTTCACACCGAGACATTCTCGCTCAAAGGAAAAGTCGCACTGATTACCGGCGCCGCGCGGGGTATCGGCTTTGCCTATGCACGCTCCGCGGCGGCGGCTGGCGCTCATGTCGTCCTGAACGATCGTGATGCCAAAAGCCTCAACGCGTCCGTCGATGAGCTGCGCAGTCAGGGCCTCTCGTGCTCGGCGTCGGAGTTCGACGTCACGTCGGAGGGCGAAGTCGACAAGGCGGTGTCTGACATTGTCGCGCAGCACAAACAGATCGACATTCTGGTCAACAACGCCGGCAATCAGCTTCGCAAGCCGTTCGTCGACTTCACGCTGGCCGAGTGGCATTCCGTCATGGATGTGCACGTCACCGGCTCATTCCTCGTGACGCGCTCCGTTGCGCGACACATGATCGATCGCAAGAGCGGATCGATCATCATGATCGGCTCGATCGTTATCGAGAGCGTGCGCGGCACGATCGCGCCATACACGACGGCAAAGGGTGCGACGACCGCACTCGGAAAGGCGTTGGCCGTCGAACTCGGGCCTCATGGCATCCGCACGAACATCATTGCGCCGGGCATGTACGAGACCGAATTCAATCGGGCGCTTCTCGATCGGCCGGAGATCTACAATACGCTGAAGGACAAGATTCCGTTGCGGCGCTGGGGCAAGCCCGAGGATCTCGGGCCGCTGGTGGTCTACCTCTCGTCGGAGGCCGGCCGCTACATCAATGGCCACATTTTCACGGTCGACGGCGGAATCCTGACGTCGCTCTAAACACCGCAAGAGGCGACGCACCAACAAAAGGATCGAGGCGGGCTCATTGCGCCGTGATCCGTGCGGTACCCAGGGGAGCCAAGGAGGATACGATGCGTGCAATTCGCAAGACACTTCGGAGTATCGTGGCTGTGGCCGCGATGCTGTCGAGCTCGACAGCCATAGCTGCCGAGGTCGGCGTGACGGACGACACCATTCTGATCGGCTCGCACGGCCCTATAACAGGCGGTGCGACGTTCTTGGGGCTTGGCGGCAAGGCAGGAGCCGAGCTTGCCTACAAGGAGATTAATGAGGCGGGCGGCATCCACGGCCGCAAGCTCAAGATGATCTTCGAGGACGACGGCTTCTCGCCGAGCCGTGCTCTGGCGGCAGTCAAGAAGCTGGTCGAGCAAGACAAGGTATTCATGATCAACGGCATCTCGGGTAGCAACCCGACCGTTGGCACGATCGAATATTTGCGCCAGGCCAAGGTGCCGGCTTACATCACGATCGCTTCGGCGCCTGCCGTCACCAACCCCTTCAACCGCTACCTATTCCGCGGTGCAACGACCGAGACCGTTCGCTTCGGCGAACTCAATGCCGAGTTCTTCAACGACTTCCTTCAGGTGAAGCGCGTCGCGATCCTCAGCGGCGTCGAGGAGAACCTGAAGACCGAAGGTGACGAGACGGTCAAGATCCTGAACAAGTGGTACGGTGTGAAGCCGCTCATGCGGGCCGAATTCAAGGTCGGCGACAAGGACTTCACGCCGCAGCTCCTGCAGGTCAAGCAGAGCAATCCGGAGCTGCTCTTTGCGATCGGTCAGGTACCGGAAGTCTCGATCCTCATCAGACAGGCGCGCGAGCTTGGCTTGCGGCAGCCGATCATGGTGGCGCCCTCATCAGTCGACAACACGCTGATCACCAATCTTGGCCCAAATGCCGAGGGGCTGCTCGGCCTGTGGGGTGCCGGCGCATTCCTGGACTCCGGAAACCCGGACATGGTGAAGTTCCGCGAGGCTTGGGCAAAGATGAATCCCAATGCGCCGAAAGGTCGCCCCAACCTGTTCGACGTGTGGGGCTACACCGAGGTCTACGTCATTGCCGAGGCGCTTAAGAAGGCCGGTCGTGATCTGACGCGAGAGAAGTTCATTGACGCACTCGAGCAGGTCAAGGACTACCGCGTGAGCGAAATCGCGACGCCGCGCACATTCACCAATTGGCATCACATCGGCAACCTGACCCAGCAGATCATGATCGTCGTTGCTGGCCACTGGGTGCCCCTGAAGTGGTCGCCGCTGCGCGAGAGCGAAGTGCTCGCCAACTATAAGAAGTGATTGGGAGCGATTGCTTCCGACGGGTTCCGGGGCGGGCTGTCAGCCCGCTCCGTGACGCCTGCAGATGGCCGTCAAGGGCAATGCTATGGGATTTTCAGACTTCGTTCAGTTGGTGGTGGCCGGCTTGAGCTCGGGGAGCATCTATGCGCTCGTCGGCCTTGGTCTGGTCCTGGCCAACAAGGGAACAGGCATTCTCAACTTCGCTCAAGGCGAGCTTGTGGCCCTTGGCGCCTACATCGCGCTCTTCTACTCGATCGTTGTGGGTCTACCCTACTGGCAGGTCTTCATACTGACGCTGCTCACCACTGCCATCATCGGTGGCATAATGGAGCGTGCGCTTTTGCGCCCGCTACTGGGCGCTCCGCACTTCACTGTCGTCGTCGCCACACTGGCGATCGGCCTGATCATCAAGAATGCGCTCCGCATTTCCTGGCAGGAGGCGGTCTCGACGTTCTCCTCACCGCTCGACCATCTTATGCTGCAGATCGGCGGCATCAACATCAACCCGCAATACGCCTGGATCACCGGTTGCTCGCTTGCGATCATGGGGATGCTGGCGTTGTTCTTTCGCAAGAATCTCGTCGGCAAGGCGATGCAAGCCGTGGCGCAGAACACGTCCGCCGCGCAGCTTATGGGTATTCGCGTCAGCCGCATCTTCACGCTGACGCTGGCAGTCAGTACCGCGCTCGCAGCGCTTGCCGGCATCCTGATGACACCCGTCGTCGGCGTCTCGGCCGAAATGAGCAACGTCATCCTCAAGGGTTTCGTCGCCGCTATTCTCGGTGGCTTCAACAGCCTCTTCGGGTGTCTGATCGGCGGGCTTATCCTCGGCTTGCTCGAGATCTTCGGCGGCGTCTATTTCGGCGGCCTGTTCAAGGACATCACAGCGTTCGTCCTGCTCATGTTCATTCTGCTCGTGCGTCCGCATGGCATTTTCGGCACCGCGGAGGCCCGGCGTGTCTGAGCAAGCATCATGGAAGTTCACGCCGACGCACTTCGCTCTCGGCGTGCTGCTGATTCTGGCGATCGCGGCTCCGCTGGCTTTCGGCTCGTATCATCACTATCTGGCATCACTCTGTCTGATCAACATCATCATTGCGATTGGCCTCAACTTGCTGACCGGCAATGCCGGGCAGATCTCTATCTGCCACTCTTCGTTCATGGCAATCGGTGCCTATGGGACGACCTATCTGGTTTCCAAGGTAGGGTTGTCGTTTTGGGTGGCGCTGCCGATGGGCGGCATCATCGCTGCGATGTTCGGCCTTGCACTTGGGTTTCCGGCGCTCCGCCTGCGCGGTTTCTATCTGGCTGTCGTGACGCTTGGATTTCTCGAGATGTCGCAGCTCCTGATCACGGAGCTGCCAAGCATTACCGGCGGTGTGCGCGGGATGCCGGCATCCAGGCCGGCGCTTTTTGGCTACACCTTGGCGAGCGATCTTTCATTCTACTACGTCATCCTTGCGATCACGCTCCTGGCGATCTGGTGCGCATACTCCATCATCAATTCGCCGACAGGCCGTGCATTCGACGCTATTCGCAACAGTGAATCGGTTGCGCAGACTCTCGCGATGCCGCTGTCACGCGTGAAGCTGATCGCTTTTATGCTGGCTGCTTTCTTCGCCGGTATTGGAGGCGGGTTGTTCGCCAGCCTCGTCGGTTTCATCGATCCGCTCGAATTCGGCCTTTGGACATCGGTGCGATACATCATCATCATCGTGGTCGGCGGCCTCGGTTCGATCGTCGGATCGGTGGTTGGTGCCGTAGCTTTGACGGTGCTGCCTGAACTCCTCCGCGACTTCAAGGAGTACAACGAGCTGGTGTTCGGCGTGCTGCTGCTGGCGTTCCTGATCCTGATACCGCATGGGCTCGTCAGCGTGGTTCCGCGCATCCGTCAGCGCTTGTCTGGTAAGACGAACTCCCAGCCGGCAATCTCCAAGCACGGGGCGGGCGTGTAATGAGCTACTTCACCATCGACAATCTCGTCGTTACGTTCGGTGGCTTGCGCGCGGTAGCCAACGTCTCTCTGGCTCTCGGCAAGGGGGAGATTCACGGCTTGATCGGGCCCAACGGCGCCGGCAAAACCACGCTGATCAACGCCGTCTCGGGGCTCATTCCCCACCAGGATGGCCGCATCGTGATCGACGGCCAGCCAGTCCACCAGATGCTCGCTCACAAACGCGCCGAGGCTGGCATCGGCCGGACATTCCAACACGCCGAGACATTCGCCGATCAGACCGTGATCACGAATCTTGTGGCCGGCGGGTTCGCGCACCGCACGTCGACCGTCCTGCAGGATGTTCTCGGCACCCCCGGGAAGTTCGCAGCCGAGCGCAAGGCCTTTGCAGAAGCGGACAAGATGCTCGACATCTTCAATCTCCGCGCACTTCGTGATGTCCCGACCGGAGATTTGCCATTCGGAACGCTCAAGAAGATCGATCTCGCGCGCGCCTTGCTCGCGCAGCCGCGCATCCTGATGCTCGACGAGCCAACCTCGGGCATGAATAGCAGCGAGGCTCAGGAAGTGATCACCGCGTGCAAGCGCATCGCGGGTGAGCTTGGCGTGACGCTACTGATCATCGAGCACAATATGCGGGTGATCATGGGGCTCGCTCAGATGATCCACGTGCTCGATCACGGCGAGAAGATTGCACAAGGCACCCCGCAGGAAGTACAGCGCGATCCTCTCGTCATCGAAGCCTACCTCGGCCACGGCAGTGCCACCCATGCTTGAGATCAGAAACATGGTCGCCGGCTACGGCCCGGTCGACGTTCTCCACGACATCACGCTCGAAGTGAAAGATGGCGCTATTGCTGGCCTGCTCGGCCCTAATGGTGCCGGTAAGAGTACATTGATCAAGAGCATCTCCGGCCTCACCCGTGTCACCGGCGGTCAGATACTCTTCGAGGGCAAGCCCATCCAGGGTATGGCGCCGGAGGACATCGTCGCGCTTGGCGTCATTCAGGTGCCGCAAGGACGAATGCTCTTTCCGGAATTGTCGGTTGAAGACAATCTGGAACTCGGTTCGTACCGACAGGCCGCGCGCAAAGCCTACCGTGCCACGTTCGAGCTTGTGGAGGAGTACTTCCCCCGGCTGCGCGAGAGGCGCCAGCAGAGGGCTGGCCTCTTGTCTGGCGGTGAGCAACAGATGCTGGCGATCGGGCGCGCAATGATGGCGCAGCCACGCTTGCTGATCCTCGACGAACCTTCTCTCGGCTTGGCGCCACTGATCATCGACAGCATCTTCGACGTCCTGAAGCGTATCAATGCGGATGGCATTACGATCCTGGTGGCCGAGCAGAATGCAATGAAAGTGCTGCAGACGGCCGAAAACGTCTACGTTCTGGAAAATGGCCGCATCGCGCACTCCGGCACGAGCGCGCAACTCGCACAGGACACCACAATTCAGCGCAGCTATCTGGGTATCTGAAGTTCCGATGCGCTTGTGGCTGCCGGCGTCTCTTAGGTTTGCATGATGAAAATGACGATCGGCATCATCGCGACCCTCGACAGCAAAGGTCGCGAAGCGGCGTTTGCGGCGGCTCGCGTCGAAGCTCACGG
>CAUJKI010000305.1 GCA_963205015.1 Pseudomonadota bacterium | reverse complement strand
ATGGCGCCGGCCCCGATCCCAATGAGGGCATTCACGAGTATGAAGCGCACTAGCGGCGGGGCGCCTCGCAAGCCTAGCCAATTCATCGCGTCGCTCTCCGCGGCCACTCCGGCGGGCACGAGCTCATCGGTGAATCATAAGTCATTGACATATATTATCTTTACGCGGCAGATCCGCGCAGCGCCCGCCATTGCCGGCCGTCGAGACCATCCCCAGCAAAGCTGACGTACCCTTTCGCTTTTTGCTGCGCCGCCCAAACTTTGACGTTTCCAAGGTGGACTAGGTCAGCTATGCTGTCCTTTGTGCGGATTGACGGCTCGAACCGCCCGACGCGCGCCTCGACCCAAGGCGCCACTTCCGGGGAGCGTCATTCGCCATCGTGGGGCAGGCTGTAAGTCGTCGACTGTGACCTTCACCCGCCGTGCAGCATATCCGAACCGGAGATATGCCACGGGCGGGGAAGCGATGACCCGACCGTCTGATTCACCCACTGCAAACGCAGGATGGCCTCCGGGCCCCTCGGCGCTACTTGGCGTGCCTGCGATCTGGAATGGGGCGCGCGAAACCCACAAAAATTGGGGCGGCGCATCCTCTGGCACATGGCACTCGGACGACTGGGGTATCAGCGACCATGGCACACGCGACTCTTGAAAACGGCGCCGCGCAGTTCGAGGCTAGCCTCGATGCCAAGGAATGGGCCAATCCCCGTGCCCAGGGTCTCTTCGATCCGAAACGCGAGTTCGATGCCTGCGGCGTCGGTTTCATCGTCGATCTCAAGAACCGCGCCAGCCATTCGATCGTCGAGGACGCCCTCGCCATTCTCGAGAATCTCGAGCACCGCGGCGCGGAAGGCGCGGAACCGGGCGCGGGCGACGGTGCCGGCATCCTCATCCAGATCCCGCACGCCTTCCTGAAGGAGGAGTGCGCGAAGCTCGGCATCAAGCTGCCGGAGCCCGGCCACTACGGCGTCGGCCACATGTTCATGCCGCAGGACGAGCGCATGCGCACGCACTGCGAGAAGATCTGGGCCCGTCTCATCCGCGAGGAGGGCCTTGAGTTCCTCGGCTGGCGGACCGTGCCTGTCGACAACTCCCGCCTCCCGTCCCTCGTGCGCGCCGCCGAGCCGACCCACCGCCAACTCTTTATCGGCCGCCCCAAGAGCATGACCGACCAGGACGAGTTCGAGCGCAAGCTCTATCTCATCCGCAAGGTCGTCTCGAACGCGCTCTTCAAGTCCTTCAAGGAGCGCGACGTCGGCCACTACACGGTGAGCCTGTCGAGCCGCACACTCGTCTACAAGGGCATGTTCCTGTCGTGGCAGGTCAAGACCTACTACAAGGACCTTTCCGATCCGCGTGTGGTCTCCGCGCTCGCGCTCGTACACCAGCGCTTCTCGACGAACACGTTCCCCTCGTGGAAGCTCGCGCACCCCTATCGGATGGTGGCCCACAACGGCGAGATCAACACGCTGCGTGGCAACGTAAACTGGATGGCGGCCCGCCAGGCCTCCGTCTCCTCGCCACTCTTCGGCGACGACATCACGAAGCTCTGGCCCATTTCCTACGAGGGCCAGTCGGACACCGCCTGCTTCGACAACGCGCTCGAATTTCTTGTCATGGGCGGCTACAGCCTCGCCCATGCGGCGATGATGCTCATTCCCGAAGCCTGGGCCGGCCACGAGAGCATGGATGCCGAGCGCAAGGCCTTCTACGAGTACCACGCCTGCATGATCGAGCCGTGGGATGGCCCTGCCGCCATGACCTTCACGGACGGCCGCCAGATCGGCGCGACGCTCGACCGTAACGGGCTCAGGCCCGCACGCTATCTCGTCACGAAGGATGATCGCGTGATCATGTCCTCGGAGTCTGGCGTGCTGCCGATTCCTGAGGAGAACATCGCCAGGAAGTGGCGCCTCCAGCCCGGCAAGATGCTGCTGATCGACCTCGCAGCGGGCCGCATCATCTCCGACGACGAGCTCAAGCGCGAGCTCGCCGCCAAGAACCCCTATGGCCAGTGGCTGAAGCGCACGCAGATCCAGGTCTCTGACCTGCCACTGCCGAAGAAGTCGCCGCGCAAGAAGAGCAACGTCAGCCTGCTCGATCTGCAGCAGGCCTTCGGCTATACGCAGGAGAGCCTCAAGTTCCTCATGGCCCCGATGGTTCAGACGGGGCAGGAGGCGGTCGGCTCCATGGGTACGGATACGCCGATCTCGGCGCTGTCGTCGAAGCCGAAGCTGCTGCACACCTACTTCAAGCAGAACTTTGCGCAGGTGACCAACCCGCCGATTGACCCGATCCGCGAAGAGGTCGTCATGAGCCTCGTCTCGTTCATCGGCCCGCGGCCGAACCTGCTCGACCTCGAGGGAACCTCGCGCCACAAGCGGCTCGAAGTGTACCAGCCGATCCTGACGAACGAGGATCTGGAACGCATCCGTGCCATCGGCGAAGTGGCCGACAACCAGTTCTCGTCGATCACCATCGACATCACCTACGCCGCCGAAGCCGGCGCGACCGGCATGGCGACGGCGCTCGATGTCGTGTGCGCGGAAGCCGAGGAGGCCGTCCGCTCGAGCGACTACAACATCATCATCCTCTCGGACCGCGCGACCGGCCCGGATCGCATCCCGATCCCCTCGCTCCTCGCGACATCCGCCGTGCACCACCACCTCATCCGCCAGGGGCTGCGCACGTCGGTCGGCCTCGTCGTCGAGACAGGCGAAGCCTACGAGGTGAACCAGTTCGCGACCCTCGCGGGCTATGGTGCCGAGGCGATCAATCCCTATCTCGCCTTCGAGACTGTCGAGCAGCTTATTCCCGAGCTTGACGCCGGCCTCGACGTCAAGGAAGGGCACAAGCGCTACATCAAGGCGATCGACAAGGCACTGCTCAAGGTCATGTCCAAGATGGGCATCTCGACCTATCAGTCGTACTGTGGCGCGCAGATCTTCGACGCCGTCGGCCTCAAGTCGAGCTTCGTGAAGAAGTATTTCACGGGGACGCACACGCAGATCGAAGGCGTCGGCCTCTACCAGATCGCGCGCGAGACTGCAGAGCGCCATCGCCAGGCCTTCGGCGATGTGCCCTATCTCGAGAACATGCTCGATGTCGGCGGCGAGTACGCTTATCGCGTGCGTGGCGAGTCACATTCCTGGCGCCCGAGCGTTGTCGCCGATCTGCAGCACGCAGTGCGCTCGACGTCGAACGAGGATGCCATGGCGGGCAAGATCCCGCAGAAGTGGCGCGACTACGCAGCGCAGATCAACGACCAGTCCGAGCAGCTCATGACCATGCGCGGCCTCTTCCGCATCAAGAGTGCTGAGGAGATGAAGCGCAAGCCGGTACCGATCGAGGAAGTCGAGCCCGCGGTCAATATCGTCAAGCGCTTCGCGACGGGCGCCATGAGCTTCGGCTCGATCAGCCGCGAGGCGCACACGACCCTCGCGATCGCCATGAACCGCATCGGCGGCAAGTCGAACACCGGCGAGGGCGGCGAAGAAGCCGACCGCTACGTGCCGCTGCCGAACGGCGACAGCATGCGCTCGGCGATCAAGCAGGTGGCCTCGGGCCGCTTCGGCGTGACGACGGAGTATCTCATCAACTCCGACCTCATGCAGATCAAGATGGCGCAGGGCGCGAAGCCGGGCGAGGGCGGCCAGCTTCCCGGGCACAAGGTCGATCATGTCATTGCCAAGGTGCGTCACTCGACCCCCGGCGTCGGCCTCATCTCACCGCCGCCGCACCATGACATCTATTCGATCGAGGACCTCGCCCAGCTCATCTACGACTTGAAGAACGTCAACCCACGCGCCGATGTTTCGGTGAAGCTCGTCTCCGAGGTCGGTGTCGGCACGGTCGCGGCAGGCGTCGCCAAGGCACGCGCCGACCACGTCACGATCTCGGGTTTCGAAGGCGGCACGGGTGCCTCGCCGCTGACATCGATCAAGCACGCGGGCAGCCCGTGGGAGATCGGTCTCGCCGAGACGCACCAGACGCTCGTCATGAACCGCCTGCGCGGACGCATTGCCGTGCAGGTGGACGGCGGCATCCGTACGGGCCGCGATGTCGTCATCGGCGCACTGCTCGGCGCCGACGAGTTCGGCTTCGCGACCGCCCCGCTGATCGCGGCCGGCTGCATCATGATGCGCAAGTGCCACCTCAACACCTGCCCGGTCGGCGTCGCGACGCAGGATCCGGAACTCAGGAAGCGCTTCAAGGGCCAGCCTGAGCACGTCGTGAACTTCTTCTTCTTCATTGCGGAGGAAGTACGCGAGATCATGGCGGCGCTCGGCTTCCGCACCTTCAGCGAGATGGTCGGCCAGTCCGATTTCCTCGACAAGGACAAGGCCATCGGCCACTGGAAGGCACGCGGTCTCGATTTCGAGAAGCTCTTCCACAAGCCGGTCGTGCCGGCAGGCGTCGCGATCTACAATTGCGAGCGCCAGAACCACGGTCTCGAGAACGTGCTCGACCGCAAGTTCATCGAGGTCGCGAAGCCTGCCATCAAGGCGAAGAAGCCCGTCAAGGCCGAGTTCGCAATCACGAACCGCGACCGTGCGGCGGGCGCCATGCTCTCAGGCGAGGTCGCCCGCGCCCATGGCCATTCCGGCCTCGCGGAAGACTCGATCTGGATCTCGCTCAACGGTATCGCCGGGCAGAGCTTCGGCGCGTGGGTCGCTCGCGGCGTCACGCTCGATCTCATCGGCGAAGGCAATGACTACGTCGGCAAGGGCCTCTCGGGCGGCAAGCTGATCGTTCGCCCCGACCCCAAGTCCGGCATCGTGCCCGAGGAGAGCATGATCGTCGGCAACACGGTGCTCTACGGTGCGATCACCGGCGAGTGCTATTTCCGCGGCATCGCGGGTGAGCGCTTCGCGGTGCGCAACTCCGGCGCCTATGCCGTCGTCGAGGGCACGGGTGATCACTGCTGCGAGTACATGACCGGCGGCGTTGTCGTCGTGCTCGGGCCGACGGGCCGCAATTTCGCAGCCGGCATGTCGGGCGGCGTCGCCTACGTGCTCGACGAGTCCGGCGACTTCGAGACACGCTGCAATCTTTCCATGGTCGATCTCGAGCCCGTTGCGGCCGAGGAGGAAGTCATGCGCCGCCTCGCCAATCAGAGCGGCGACCTTGCGAGCCACGGCCTGGTCGATGTCATGCAGAACATGTCCGAGCAGGACGCCGAGCGTCTGCACGCCCTCATCACGCGGCACGCGCACTACACGAACTCGTCCAGGGCCAAGGAGATCCTCGCCGACTGGCCGAAGTGGAGCACCAAGTTCCGCAAGGTTATGCCGATCGAGTATCGCCGGGCGCTGAGCGAGATGGCCAAGCTGCAGGAGGCCGACACCACGGGCCTCGGGGTCATCGAGATCGGCGTGCCCAAAGCCGCGGGGAAGCCCAAAGCCAATGGCAAGGCAAAGGCCAAGCCGGCGGAGTGATGTCATGAAGATCTATGATGACGCCATCTCAGGCAACAGCCTGAAGGTGAAGTGGACGGCCGACGCACTCGGTATTCGAAAATGGACCGCGCGCTGCAAAGACAGCTTGCGCATCCACTAACCGAGCATCCGATACACGCCGACCTGAGAGGCGACAGAAATGGGCAAGATCACGGGATTCATCGAATTCGAGCGCGCCGACCGCGGCTATCGTCCCGTCGAGGAGCGGCTGAAGCACTACCGCGAGTTTGTCGAGCCGCTGCCCGAGAAGGACGTGAAGACGCAGGCTTCGCGCTGCATGGATTGCGGCATCCCCTACTGCCACAACGGCTGCCCGGTCAACAACCAGATCCCCGACTGGAATGATCTCGTCTATCAGGGCCAGTGGTCGTCGGCGTCGATCAACCTCCATTCGACCAACAACTTTCCCGAGGTCACAGGCCGCATCTGCCCGGCACCGTGCGAGGCATCGTGCACGCTGAACATCGAGGACGTGCCCGTTACCATCAAGACCATCGAATACTCTGTCGCCGAGCGCACTTTCGCCGACGGCGGCAACAAGTGGATGCCGCAGCCACCCGAGAAGAAGACGGGTAAGCGCGTCGCGATCATCGGCTCCGGCCCTGCGGGCCTCGCCGCAGCGCAGCAGCTCGCACGCGCCGGCCACGACGTCCACGTCTACGAGAAGAACGCCTTTCCCGGCGGCCTGCTGCGCTATGGCATTCCTGACTTCAAGCTCGAGAAGGTCGTCGTCGAGCGTCGCGTCAAGCAGATGGAAGCCGAGGGCGTCACCTTCCACTGCAATACCCACGTCGGCAAGGACGTGACGGTTGCCGGCCTCAAGAAGAAGCATGATGCCATACTGCTCACGGGCGGCTCGGAGAAGCCCTTCGATTTCTTCGCGAAGGCGCCGGGCCGCGATCTTGACGGCATCCACTTCGCCATGGAGTTCCTGCCGCAGCAGAACCGTCGCGTTTCCGGCGAGCGGATCGCGAAGGGGACGCAGGAGATCAGCGCCAAGGACAAGCACGTCATCGTCATCGGCGGCGGCGACACCGGCTCGGACTGTATCGGCACGTCCTTCCGTCAGGGCGCGAAGTCCGTGACCCAGCTTGAAATCATGCCGCAACCGCCGGTCAAGGAGAACAAGGCGCTCTCCTGGCCGCACTGGCCGCTCAAGCTGCGCATTTCCTCGAGCCAAGCCGAGGGCGCCAAGGTCGAGTATGCCATCTCGACCACAGGGTTCTCAGGCGAGAACGGTAAGATCAGCAAGCTCCACTACACGCGTGTCGACAGCAAGCTGCAGCCGGTGCCAGGCTCGGAGGGCACACTCGACGCCGATCTCGTGCTGCTGGCCATGGGCTTCTCCGGTCCCATCGAGGATGACGTGGTCAAAGAGATGGACCTGCCTGTCGTCGCACGCGGCCGCTTCAAGGGTCTCGAGGCCACGGAGCGCGATTACCGTATCCGCGGCCGCGACAAGCTCTTCGTTGCCGGCGACATGCGCCGCGGCCAGAGCCTCGTCGTGTGGGCGATCCGCGAGGGCCGGCAGGCGGCCGCCTCGATCGACCGCTATCTCATGGGTCGCACGGACCTGCCGCGCTGAGCGATCCCATGCCGGCAACCCGGGAAGAGCTTTTCGCGCGCCTTGCCGCCCTTGGCATCGCGACAGAGACGGTAGAACACGAAGCCGTCTTCACGGTCGCCGAGAGCGCGCGCCTCGAGCGCGACCTCGCCGGTGGCCATACCAAGAACCTGTTCCTCAAGGACGCCAAAGGGCGGCTTTTCCTCGTCGTCGCTGAGAGCCACACCCCCGTCGACCTCAAATCCCTGCACAAGAAGATCGGCGCTGCGCGCCTCAGTTTCGGTAAACCCGAGCTGCTCATGGATGTGCTTGGCGTGCCGGCCGGATCGGTCACGGCTTTGGCCCTCATTAACGATGATCAGAAGCGCGTGAGCGTGGTGGTGGACGAACGCCTCATGGGCTATGAAAGGATCAACTGCCACCCGCTGGTGAACACGGCAACGACGAGCCTCGCGCGCGACGATCTCTTGCGTTTCATGCGCGCCACTGGGCACGACCCTCTCGTCGTCGCCATCGACGGACCCGGCGAGACCGGCTGAGAGAACCCGCGACGGCGCACGCATTTCAGGAGTTCGAGGTATGGAATTCGGCCAGAAGGCACCGGGGGCCGCCGGCCCCGCCGGCGACGTGATCAAGGACACCACGACGGCGGGCTTCATGAAGGACGTCATCGAGGCGTCGAAAACGCAGCCGGTCATCGTGGACTTCTGGGCCCCCTGGTGCGGCCCCTGCAAGCAGCTGACACCCATTCTGGAGAAAGTTGTACGCGCCGCGGGCGGCAAGGTGCGGCTCGTGAAGATCAATATCGACGAGCACCCCGCCATCGCTCAGCAGCTCCGTGTGCAGTCGATCCCGACGGTCTATGCCTTCCTCGACGGCCGCCCGATCGACGGCTTTGCCGGCGCCCAGCCGGAGAGCCAGATCAAAGCCTTTGTCGACCGCCTCGTCGGCGATGCCGGCGCCGCCGACCTCGAGCACGCCGTTGCGGAGGGCGAGAAGGCCTTCGAGGAAGGCGACCTCCAGACCGCGGCCGAGATCTTCGCAGCCGTGCTTCAGGAGGAGGCTGACAACATAAAGGCGCTCGCCGGCCTCGCGCGCTGCTATCTCAAGACGGGCGATCTCGAGCGCGCCGAGCAGACGCTCGCGCTCGCGCCGCCCGAGAAGCGCGATGCCACTCCTCTCGCAAGCGTGCGCGCGGCGCTCGCCCTCGCCAAACGCGGCCAGGACACCGGCAATCTTGGCGAGCTGAAAACGAAGGTCGAGGCCAATCCGGCCGACCATCAGGCCCGCATCGACCTTGCAACGGCGCTGGCTGCCGTCGGCGAGAAGGAGGAGGCCGTCAGCCATCTCCTTGAGAGCTTCCGCCGCGACCGCAAGTGGAACGAGGAAGCCGCAAGAAAGCAGCTTGTCGAGCTGTTCGAGGCATGGGGACCGAAGGACCCGGCAACGCTCGACGGCCGGCGCCGGCTTTCCTCGCTGCTGTTTTCGTGACTTGAAGGCTGCGCCGCGAACGCAGCGGGCCAGAGGAGTGCGTTACGCGTGACGTTTCTGGAGCAATACCGCTCGCCCTCGGATTTACCGGCACGCATCCCGGTATTCCCGCTCCTCGGCGCGATCGCGCTTCCGCGTACGACACTGCCGCTCAATGTGTTCGAGCCGCGCTATCTCGCGATGGTCGACGATGTGCTTCGCAGCGATCGCATCATCGGGATCATCCAGCCGACGCGCGACGGCGGCACGACCGGCTCGCCGACCTCCCGCACGGCCCCATTGCAGTCTGTCGGCTGCGCAACGCGGCTCTCTGCCTTTCAGGAACAATCCGACGGGCGCCTCCTCATCACGCTCACGGGCATCTGTCGCTTCGACGTCGTCGGCGACGTCGAGAGCGAGACGCCTTACCGCAGTCTCGATGTTTCGTATGATCGCTTTGCCGATGATCTCGTTCCGGCCGTAGGTGCGAACGAAGTTCCGCGGGCCGCGCTTCTCTCGGTACTGCAGCGCTATCTCGTTGCGCGCAACCTCAAGCCCGACTGGGAGGCTATCGAGCAATCCGAGAACGAGGATCTGGTCAACGGCCTCGCCATCGCCGGTCCCTTTGCGCCACCGGAGAAGCAAGCCCTGCTCGAAGCCCCGACGCTCGCCGATCGTGCTGCGGCCCTGATCGCGCTCGCCGAGATGGAGCTCGCCGGATCCGCCGGCAAGCCCGGCACGCGCCTGCACTAGCTGGACGAGAAGG
>CAUJKI010000304.1 GCA_963205015.1 Pseudomonadota bacterium | reverse complement strand
CATTCAGCATCTCGCCGGCATGAAGGACAGCAAGATCATCGTTGCGATCAACAAGGACGCGGAAGCGCCGATCTTCCAGGTGGCCGACTACGGTCTCGTCGGCGACCTCTTCCAGGTGCTCCCGGAGCTCGAAGCCGAGCTTACGAAAATCGGCCGCTGATCTGACACGCGAAGGAACGGGCGACATGGACACTGCCGTGAAGACGAAAAAAGTCACCGCTGCGCCGCCCGTCACCTTCGTCAAGAAGGTCGGCATCATCGGTGCCGGTCAGATGGGCAACGGGATCGCCCACGTGGTCGCGCTGGCCGGCTACGACGTCATCATCAACGACCTCAAGAAGGATGCCTTCGAGAAGGCAATCGGCACCATCGAGCGCAATCTTGCGCGCCAGGTGAGCCGAGGCCTCGTCACCGAGGCCGACATGAAGTCGACCTTGAAGCGCATCAGCTTCGCGCAGAGCTTCAAGGATCTCTCGGACGCCGATCTCGTCGTCGAGGCCGCGACCGAGGACGAGAGCATCAAACGCAAGATCTTCAGCGAGCTCTGTCCGCATCTCAAGAAGGATGCGATGCTCGCGAGCAATACGTCCTCGATCTCGATCACGCGCCTCGGCGCCTCGACCGACCGTCCCGAGCGCTTCATCGGGATGCACTTCATGAACCCGGTGCCGGTCATGCAGCTCGTCGAGCTCATTCGCGGCATCGCCACCGAGGACGAGACGTTCACGCGGGCGCGCCAGTTCGTCGAAAGCCTCGGCAAAACGATCGCGGTCTCGGAGGACTTCCCGGCCTTCATCGTCAACCGCATTCTCCTGCCGATGATCAACGAGGCCATCTACACGCTCTATGAGGGCGTCGGCGGCGTTGAGGCGATCGACAAGGCCATGCGGCTCGGCGCGAACCATCCCATGGGTCCGCTCGAGCTTGCCGACTTCATCGGCCTCGATACGTGCCTCTCGGTGATGCAGGTTCTCTACGAGGGCCTTGCCGATACGAAGTACCGCCCCTGCCCGCTGCTCGTGAAGTACGTCGAAGCAGGCTGGCTCGGCCGCAAGACCCAGCGCGGTTTCTACGACTACCGCGGCGAGCATCCGGTCCCGACGCGCTGACGCGTCCACCGGGCCAGTATCCAGATCAATGTCACGAGGCCGCAATGGCTGAGCTGATCGTCCGCGCCGTGCGCCCGGCGGACTACGCGCAGTGGCTGCCGCTCTGGGACGGCTACAACGCCTTCTACGGCCGCTCGGGACCGACGGCACTGGCGCCTGACATCACGCGTGTTACGTGGCAGAGATTTTTCGACGCAAGCGAGCCGGTCCACGCACTGGTCGCCGAGCAGGATGGCCAACTGTTGGGGCTCACCCACTACCTCTTCCACCGGACGACGACGACGATTGATCTCGTCTGCTATCTGAACGACCTCTTCACGAGCGAAGATGCGCGCGGCAAGGGTGTCGGGCGGGCGCTCATTCAGGCTGTCTATGACGAAGCCCGGCGCGCCGGCAGTCCACGCGTGTACTGGCACACGCACGAGACGAACGCGACGGCGCGTCTCCTCTACGACAAGCTCGCCGAGAACACGGGCTTCATTTTCTACCGCAAAGCGCTCTGAGCTTTTTGTACTGACCCCGGCTTCCTCACCCGGGCGTGCAGGAAGATCGGCGCGACGCGCGTATCCGCCACGACAGGCTCCGCCTCGGCTTGCTCGATCGTCGCGCGCGGCTCGGCCATCTTTTCGATGATGAGCCCGGCATCGACGATGAAGTCGATCCACGTGCTGAGCGTGCGATGAAACCGTGGGACGCGAAAGGGCGCGACCTTCCGGCGCTCCTCGTGCGGCACCGTCTCGAACCACCAGCTCTCGACCTCGCCGTCCGTGCCATCGAAATAGCGCGCGACTTCCAGCGCCCGCGACCTGCCGTCGGCATCGCGCAGGTTCTTCCGGTGCGGCGGCACGAAGCAGGGATGGAGAATGGAGAATTGAAAGAACGCGCCGGGGCGCAGGACGCGCGCGACCTCACGAAAGGCGAGGTGCTGGTCGGGCATGTCCATGAGCGCCATGAAGGACGTTGCGAAATCGAAGGAGGCATCGCCAAAGGGCAAGGCCATCCCGTCGCCGACCTGAAAGTCGATACCGCTCGGATTGGCGGCCTCCTGCGCTCGCGCGTGCGCGATGAACGTCGGCGCAATATCGACCGCGCACATGCGCGCGCCAAGCCCTGCCAGCATTCGGGTATTCGAGCCCTCTCCGCACCCGACATCGAGACCTTCGAGGCCAACGATCGGGGGCAGGATCGACAAGAATGCGGGCGTGTTCAGAGCGTCACGGTAAACGTCGAAGCCCGCGCGGCTGTGCCTGGTCCACGTGTCGGCATTGGCCTCCCAGTACTCGGCGACCTTCGCTCGATCCATGATTGTGCCCTCCGCGGCGGACGAGGGCGGGCATATAACACCTTTAAGTTGACAGTACGAGCAGCCTCCAACATAAGACAGGCGTCGCGCGGGGCCTTCGGCCGCCGCGCTCATGCGCTGTTCGAGGCCTGCCTGCTCGCCCCCATCGGGACGAAAGCCGGGCAACCAAAGTGATCCGGCTACGGCCGGGTCCGCCGAAGGACGCGGATAACACAAGGAAGACAACGATGTACGCAGTCATCAAGACCGGCGGCAAGCAGTATCGTGTGGCGGCCGACGACGTCCTTACCGTCGAGAAGCTCGCGGGCGAGCCCGGTGCCAAGATCGAATTCGGCGAGGTCCTTATGGTCGGCGGCAACGGCGCCGGCGTGAAGATCGGCGCCCCCCTTGTCTCGGGTGCCCTCGTCAAGGCCGAGGTCATCGAGCAGGGCCGCGGTCCCAAGGTCATCGCCTTCAAGAAGCGGCGGCGCAAGAACTCGCGGCGCAAGCGCGGCCACCGCCAGGAGCTGACGACCGTCAAGATCACCGAGATCATCGGCGCCTGAGCGCGCAGCCTCCGCCATTGGCGGAGCGCAGGACGCGATCGGTGCAACACAGCGAGGAGACTTAAGTCATGGCACAGAAAAAGGCAGGCGGCTCGTCCCGCAACGGCCGCGATACCGCCGGTCGGCGGCTCGGCGTAAAGAAGTTCGGCGGCGAGCGCGTCGTCTCGGGCAATATCATCTGCCGCCAGCGCGGCACGAAGTGGCACCCGGGCACGGGTGTCGGCATGGGTACGGACCACACGATCTTCGCCGTCGTCGACGGCACCGTCGAATTCGCGACCAAGCGCAACAAGCGCATCTATATCTCGGTGCGGCCGGAGAAGGCCGAGGCCGCAGAGTAGATCGCACCCGACGGCTTTGCTGCCCAAGCGGTCCGACATGGCGCAGACGCCCGTGCTCAACACCGCGCGATTGACGCTCCGGCCCTTCCGGCTCGGCGATGCGAGCCGTTTCGTCACCCTGGCTGGCAACCTTGCCGTTGCCCGCATGACCAGCGATATTCCGCACCCGCTCCACATCTGGCAGTGCCGGCGCTGGCTGCGGCAGGCACGTGGCGAGGTGCGCTTCGCCATCGAGCATGAGAGTGAGCTCATCGGCGGTGTCGGCTATTTCTGCCAGCGCACGCGCGTCGGCGAGCTCGGCTTCTGGCTCGGCCAGGACTACTGGGGCCAGGGTCTGGCGACCGAAGCCTCGCGCGCCGTAGTGATCTATGCCTTCACGGCCGGTAACCTCGAAGCGCTGACCTCGGCGAACTTCATCGACAACACGGCATCGGCCGGCATTCTCGGCAAACTAGGCTTCACGGCCAATGGCCGGATGCGCACGCACAGCATTGCCCGTGGCGAGGACGTCGACTGCACGACCTGGCGGCTCGAACGCGAAGCGGCCCGGATTCTCTACGGTCTGCCGGTCCCTGCCGATGCCGCGGCGGGCGGCTGGACGAAGCTTCTCGCGCGTATCTCCGGGCGCTGAGCGGGATCGCAAGCGGAGAGCCCGCTTGATTTCGTCCGTCCGGCAGGGCCATGGTGTTTGGACAACACGCGGATTCTCCTGACGATGGCGACCACGAAATCAGGGCTGTTCTCTCTGCTCGGCGGCACGCTGGCGCCGCAACGCGAAACCCTGCGCCATCAGCGCGCGCGCAGCAAGCCGCAGGGCCGGCGCGCGGATCTGAAGCCACGCCTCGTTCTGGCGAGCGCGAGTCCGCGCCGCTTGATGCTGCTCTCGCAGGTCGGGATCGAGCCCGATGCACTGCGCCCCGCCTCGATCGACGAGACCCCGCGCAAGGGCGAGATGCCGCGCACGCTCGTCACGCGCCTCGCCCGCGCCAAGGCCGAAGCCGCCCGCGATCTCGTCGCCAACGATACCGAGTTTGCCGACGCCCACATCCTGGCTGCGGACACCGTGGTTGCGGTCGGGCGGCGCATTCTCCTCAAGCCTGCCGATATCGAGGAGGCGCTGGCCTGCCTGACGCTCCTGTCGGGGCGGGCGCACCGCGTGCTGACAGGCCTCTGCCTGATCACGCCTGACGACCGCGTGCGCCTCAAGATCGTCGACACACGCGTGCGCTTTCGCCGTCTCTCGACGGAGGACATCCAGAGCTACATCGCCTCGCGCGAGTGGCGCGGCAAGGCCGGCGGCTATGCCATCCAGGGGCTCGCCGGCTGCTTCGTGCAGAAGATCGTCGGCTCCTATACGAATGTTGTCGGTCTTCCACTGACGGAGGTCACGGCGCTGCTGACGGGTGAGGGCTTCCCGCTCCATTTCAACTGGCTCAAGGCCGGCGAGCGCGAGACGGAATGAGCGAACGCGCACCAAAAGGCGGCCGCTGCCCCATATGCGGCGCACCGGTTGATCCGGCATTCCGGCCGTTCTGCTCCAAGCGGTGCGCCGACATCGACCTCGCGCGCTGGATGTCGGAGACTTACGTCGTACCAGGCGGCGGCAGCGATGCCGACGAGGACGGAGACGACAGCGAGGCGACGCGTGACAACACGCCGCCCGACAAGTTGCATTGACTGAGGTCCGCCGGGTGCCGGAAAGAGGTGCCGCGCCTGACTCGTGGTGCTATGCCGGCGGGGCGCAATCGTACGAGTGCCACCATGCTCAAAACCCGCATCATCCCCTGCCTCGACGTCAAGGACGGCCGTGTCGTCAAAGGCGTGAACTTCGTCGATCTGATTGACGCCGGAGACCCCGTCGAAGCGGCGGCTGCCTATGACGCAGCGGGCGCGGACGAGCTTTGCTTTCTCGACATCACGGCGAGCTCGGACAACCGCGAGACCATCTTCGACATCGTCGAGCGTACGGCCGAGCGCTGCTTCATGCCGCTCACAGTCGGCGGCGGCGTACGCACGGTCGAGGACATCCGGCGCCTGCTCGAGGCCGGCGCGGACAAGGTCTCGATCAACACGGCGGCCGTGAACCGGCGCCAGTTCGTTGCCGAGGGCGCGGAAAAATTCGGCGCGCAGTGCATCGTCGTCGCGATCGACGCGAAGAAGGTCTCGGGCGCGGGCGAGCCCGACCGCTGGGAGATCTTCACGCACGGCGGGCGCAAGACGACGGGCATCGATGCGATCGCGTACGCGCGCGAGGTCGTCGCGCTCGGCGCGGGCGAGATCCTGCTCACGTCCATGGACCGCGATGGCACCAAGGCCGGTTTCGACATCCCCCTGACGCGCGCGATTTCCGATGCCGTGAGCGTGCCGGTGATCGCGTCGGGGGGCGTCGGCACGCTGGACCATCTCGTCGATGGCGTGAAGCAAGGCCACGCGAGCGCGGTGCTCGCGGCCTCCATCTTCCACTTCGGCACCTATACGATCGGTCAGGCCAAGCAGCACATGGCTGCGGCCGGCATCAGCGTGCGCCTCGACGGTTAGCGCGTGCGATGCTGCCGGCAATGGCGCGGATGACCTGATATCGCCGGTCCTGGGCGATGATCGCCGCCTCCTTGAAGGCCGCCTCGAACCAGGGCAGCGCGCGAATACGGCTCTGGATGACCACCTGCAGAACGCCGTCCGTCTTCAGGCGCGCAGGCGCGTCCGCGATCAGGCGCTGAAGAAAGGCCAAGCTCTCCTCGACGCCGTCATGGATCGGCGGATTGCAGAGAATGGCGTCGTAGCGCGCGCGCGGCGCGGCTGTGAGGCCGTCTCCACAGATGATCGTCGCACCCGGCACATTCTTGCCCGCAGCCGCGATCGCGACCGCATCGCTGTCAACAAGATCGACCTCCGCCGCAGCAAACCGCTCGCGCACGGCCCCGCCGATGAGACCACTGCCACACGCCATGTCGAGCAGCGCAGCGCCGCTGCCGAGCGGTGGCAGATGATCGAGCAGCAGCCCCGTTCCGGGATCGAGCTGGCCTGCTGCAAATACGCCCGGATAGCTCACCCACGGACGCGCGCGCCCATTCAGCGTGATCTCGCGCACCTCCCTCCACGCTTCGAGCGACGCCCGCAACCCGGGAATATCGTGCCGCCGCCGTCCGGCCAGCACGCGCGAATGGCGCCGCGTATCGACGGTCACAATATCTTCGGCGACGTCCTCCAGTGCCTTCCCTGCCGACTTCACGCCCTCGGCATTGGCACCGAACAGGACAATCGCACCGCCGAGACCGACGACGCTCGCCGCCGCGTGCAGCGCCATGGCGAGCGCACGCCGATCCTTGCCGAGGCGCACGAATGCTGCCGTGCAATCCGTCGCCTGCGGCCAAGGTGCCGCAGTCTCGCCGGGCGCGGCAAACCGCCGCCACACCTGCGGCTCGCTCCCACGTGCCTGCAGCGCAGCCGCAAGCTGCCCCGAGCTTTCATCCACGACGAGCGGCCGCGCGCCAGCATCCAGCGCATCGAGTGCCTGCAACACGACCGACGTCGGCGCATCTGCGGGGCCACGAACGATCGGGCGTGGAGGCATAGGCATCATCATACCGGCGCCGGCGGCGTCACGGGCAGAATGCGGTCCGGCGCCGTGCAGAGGTCGCTGACGATGCACGCCTCGCAACGGGGCCGCTGCGCCTTGCAGACGTAGCGCCCATGCAGGATCAGCCAGTGGTGCGCGTGCTGCAGGTACTGCTTCGGAATGCGCTGCATGAGCCCTTCCTCGACGGCAAGCGGCGTCTTACCCGGCGCGATGCCGAGCCGGTTCGAGACGCGGAAAACGTGCGTATCGACGGCCATGGTCGGTTCGCCAAAGGCGATGTTGAGCACGACGTTCGCGGTCTTGCGACCGACGCCCGGAAGGCTTTCAAGCGCCTCGCGGTCATGCGGCACCTTGCCGCCATACTCGGCGATGAGCTGCTGGCTGAGCGCGATCACGTTCTTGGCCTTATTGCGATAGAGGCCGATCGTCTTGATATATTCGCGCACGCGCTCCTCGCCGAGCGCCACCATCTTCTGCGGCGTATCGGCAATCTTGAAGAGTGGCCGCGTCGCCTTGTTCACGCCTGCGTCGGTCGCCTGGGCCGAAAGCACAACCGCGACCAGCAGCGTATAGGTGGTGGTGTGCTCGAGTTCGCCCTCGGGATGAGGATTGGCGGCGGCAAACCGGCGGAAAATCTCGGCCACTGTCGCCGCATCGACGCGCCCACCGCGCCGACGCGGCAGGGAACGCGTCCCGTCGCCCCCAGGTTTTGCAGGGGAGACCCGATTGGCGCAACCGGGCTTCGCCGATGACTTTGCAGAGCGGGCCATGGTGGACTAGATTCCAGGGATCGTTTTCGAGAGAACGGCACAGCGGTGATGGACGAGAATCCTACCCCAGCGCAAGAGGGGCGCGGCTTTCACGCCGTGCTGACGCCGTATCGCTCGCTCTCCCCGCGCGGCTTTCTCATTCTCATGAGCTTTGTCGGCATCGTCAGCTTCATCGCCGGCATGAGCTTCCTCGCCATGGGCGCGTGGCCGGTCATGGGCTTCTTCGGTCTCGACGCGCTTGCCATCTACATCGCCTTCAAGCTCAACTACCGTGCGGCCCGCCGTTTCGAGGAGGTCGATATCACGCCGGCCGGCCTGACGATCACACGGGTCCATCCGAACGGCCAGCGCCAGCAGATCGCGCTCAATCCCTACTGGGTGCGCCCCTATCTTGCCGAGCGCCCGGACGGCGCGAACCAGCTCTACCTGCGCTCGCATGGGCGCGCCTACCTCCTCGGCAGCTTTTTGACGGACGATGAGCGGCGCGACCTGGCCGGCGCCCTCGGCCGGGCGCTCGCCGACGTCCGCGGCACCTGAGCCGATCTCGTGGAGACGGCCGTATGATCGACCATCTTTCCATTGCCGTCCGCGATCTCGAGAAGAGCGCCGCGTTCTATGCCGCCGTGCTCGCGCCACTCGAACTCAGCCGCCTCGTCGAGCGACCGGATCGCATCGGCTTCGGCAAGCGCTATCCCGAGCTCTGGCTCAACGCACGCCCGACCATGGCGCCCATTGCCGCCGACATCGGCGCCCACGTCGCGCTGCGCGCGCCAAGTCCCGAGGCCGTCGCCGCCTTCCACACGGCGGCTCTCGCCGCAGGCGGCACCTGCGACGGCCCGCCCCGCTCCCGGCAGGCCTCCATGACCACCTACTTTGGTGCCTTCGTCCGCGACCCCGACGGTAACCGCCTTGAGGCCGTGCACTTCCCGGCGGCACTGAAATCCTGAATGATGGCTCCTACCCGGAGCCCCATGGCAGGATAGGTTGTACATGACGAGGCTGCACAGATCGCTCATCAGCCTCCTCGCGGCGCTCGGCCTCATCGCGAGCGTGGCTGCATCGGCACAGGAGAAGCCCGCCGCGCCCCGTCTCATCGATCAGGTCACGGGGATGCTGCTCTACTGCTGGTCGATCGTCGACGAGCCCTGGACGAAAGATCTCTGCGCCTTGCTCGACAAGGAAGCCGCCACCCGCGCCAAAGCCGGCAATATCCGCTTCGTCGCTCTGAAGACGAGCGACACCGATGCCAGCAACAAGCAGAAGGCGCGCGACGCCGGCTTCGATCCCACCAATGCCGTCTGGGTGCTGGTCAAGGTCGAGCGGCTGGCGAAGGTCGCCGGCTGGGGCATCAACGTGCGCGCGGATGCCCGTGCGCTCCCGCAGCCTGAGGATAAGGGCCAGGAGCGCCGCCTCTTCTTCACGCAGAGCGCGACGATCAACGCCTCGCTCGGCCGCCGGGAAGCAGAGCGTGCCGGTAAGGTGCTGATCGAAGGCCTCTTCCTCAACTTCACGAGGCCTATAAAGCCCGCACAGTGATCCGGCGTCCGCACTTCTCGACGTTCAAACAGCTACATCGCTGCCCTGCGTTGCATTGCCAAAAAGCCCGTGCAATCACCGTGTAGGCCGAGCCGGCCAAGCGAATCGGCCGAGCAGACCGCACGGCATGGGGTGGAGAGAGCTGCATGACCAGCGCTGAAGCGAAGCTTGAGGAAGGGCTGATCTTCATTGGCCAGAGCGATGTCGAGCAGGGTGGCGGGCCCGAGTGCCTCGAGCTGAAGCTCGCCAACCGCCACGGCCTCGTCACGGGCGCCACCGGCACCGGCAAGACCGTGACCCTCCAGGTGCTCGCCGAAGGCTTCTCCGCCGCGGGCGTCCCCGTGTTCGCCGCCGACATCAAGGGCGATCTCTCCGGCGTCTCCATGCAGGGCGAGCCCAAGCCCTTCCTCACCAAGCGCGCGGAGGAAATCGGCCTCGAGGACTACGCGAACGCCGCCTTTCCTGTGGTCTTCTGGGACATCTTCGGCCAGCAGGGCCATCCCGTGCGCGCGACCGTGCAGGACATGGGGCCGCTGCTGCTCTCGCGCCTCCTCGAGCTCAACGAGGTGCAGGAGGGCGTACTCAACATCATGTTCCGCGTCGCGGCCGACGAGAAGCTGCCGCTGCTCGATCTCAAGGACCTGCGCGCCATGGTCGCCGAGGTGGCGAGCCGCGCCAAGGAAATGACGACCAAGTACGGCAATGTCTCGCCGACCTCCGCGGGCGCCATCCAGCGCCGCCTGCTCGTGCTCGAGGAGCAGGGCGCCAACCATTTCTTCGGCGAGCCTTCTCTCGACATCAAGGACTTCATCCGCACGACGCGCGACGGGCGCGGCGTGATCAACCTGCTCTCGGCCGAAAAGCTCATGAACACGCCGCGTCTCTACGCGACATTCCTGCTCTGTATGCTATCGCGGCTCTTCGACCAGCTTCCCGAGGTCGGCGACCCGGACAAGCCCAAGCTCGTCTTCTTCTTCGACGAAGCGCATCTGCTCTTCAATGATGCGCCCCGCGCGCTGCTCGAGCAGATCGAGCGCGTGACGCGCCTCATCCGCTCGAAGGGCGTCGGCGTCTACTACGTCACCCAAAATCCGCGCGACGTGCCCAACAGTGTCTCCGCCCAGCTCGGCAACCGCGTCCAGCACGCCCTGCGCGCCTTCACGCCCGTCGAGCAGAAGGGCATCCGCGCCGCCGCGGAGACGTTCCGGCCCAATCCCGCGATCG
>CAUJKI010000303.1 GCA_963205015.1 Pseudomonadota bacterium | reverse complement strand
AGATGATCATGGCAACGCCGATCGACGGCTATGTCGGCTGGTGCCAGGCCATCCAGGGTCTCAATGTCACCGACCGCCTTGGTGCCATCCGCCTGCCGACGCGCGTTATCGTCGGTGAGATCGACCCGGCGACGCCGGTCGCTGCATCCGAGGCCATCCACAAGGCCATTCCGGGCTCGGAGCTCGTCATTGTGCCGGGCGTCTCGCACATGCTGCACAACGAGGAGCCGGAGCTGTTTCACTCCCATGTCCTGCCGTTCCTCGACGCACACGCGGGAAAGTAGGCGCACTCCCTCGCTGCGCACCGGACTGATCGCGCTGGCCTTCGTCCTCGTAGGGGTGCCGGTCGTTTCCGTGTGCGCCGACGAAGCCCTGGATGCGCGCGCCCGCGACGTGCTCGCAGCCCATTGCGCATTCTGCCGCGAGATTGGCGGCAGCGGAACCGCAACCGATCTCGCGGCAATCGCGCGCGACCCGATGCTCATCCGGCCCGGCAATCCGGATGGATCGCCCGCCTACACGGCGATGCTGCGTCGGTTCGACAGCGGCAACTCCGGCCCGAGCGCCCACGATCTTGGCGTACTCCGTACCTGGATCGAGAGCCTGCCGCCGGAAGCCGCCACATGCCCGTCCGCCACCTTCGTTGCGCGCGAACGCATCGAAGCCGAACTCGCGCGCGTTGCCACGACCCAGAAAAAGCCTGTGTCGGCGTTCCGCGTCCTGAGCCTCGCTCATCTGCATCTCGGCTGCGCGGCGCCGGAGCAGCGCGCCGAATGGCGCCAGTTGCTCGAGCTCATCCTGGCAGCGGTCGCGAACCGCTCCCATCCTGCGCCGACTCACACTCTCGATGCCGAGGGGGGCAATCTCGCTGTCGATATCCAGGATCTCGGCTGGAACGCGCAACAATGGCGCAGGATGCTCGGCATCAAATCGCAGATCCGGCGCACAACTGACCCCCTCATCGTCCGAGGCGACCAGTTCGTAGCGCAAGTGCTGCGTGGAGAATTCGGCATCATGCACGCAGGACCCAGCGGTCCGGTGCCCGCGCATTTGACTGCCGACTACCGTATGCACGAGGCCGATCGCGAAACCGCGCGTGCCATCCTCGGTTCTGTGGCACCGCCCGACAAGCTCGATCGCTCTGTGGAGCTGATGCTGGATCTCGCGCGGACGCATCTGGCCCCTGCCGGCCTGCCCCAGGTCGCAGCCGAGCTCGGCCTGCGGCCCGATGCTCTCACGAGGGCACTGAAATCGGAGGCGGGCGGCGACCGCTTCCTCCTGCGGCGCCTGATCTACGGCACGATTCCTCGCCATGAGGTCGAGGACAATTGGACGCTCATCGCGCGTCTGGTGCACGGCCCGCCGCCGTCGAGGGCCATGCCGCTCGTCCCTCTCGAAGCCACCCGTCCTCCGATCACGCCGGCAACGCCGATCGAGCTGACAATGTATCCGGATCGACCGCACTACGCAGCCGGCGACTCCGTGAAGCTCACCATTCGCTCGAATGTCGATTGCTATCTGACGGTCATCAGCATCGATGCTGGAGGATTCGGCACCGTGATCTTTCCGAACGATTTCGTGCCGAAGAACCGCATCGGCGCACACCTCAGCGTCGAGATCCCGGCGCCAGGCGCACGGTATCGGTTCCGCGTGAAGGACAAGGGCCGCGAGCGCATCGTCGCGCTCTGCACGCCGATGGAAGGAACGGTCGACGGCATCCGCTACGATTTCGAGCGCCAGCGCTTCCAGGAGCTCGGCCCCTATTCGGCATTTCTCGATGCCGCACTGAGGCGCAGCCCTTCCCCCGAAGTCGAGCGAGACGAGCGCGAGGGCCTGCCGGCGGTCCCTCAGAGTCAGATCTGGCGCACCGGCATCGTCCTCGAAGTCCGGTAGCTACGCCTTCGCCAGAAAGCTCTCGATCACGCGCTTCCTGTCACCGCTGTCGAAGTCGATGGTCAGCTTGTTGCCGTCGACCATCGTGACCGTGCCGAGCCCGAACTTCTGGTGGCGCACGCGATCTCCCTCCGCGAACGCCGACTCGTGATCGGAGGACGCCACGAGCTGGCCTTCGATCGTCTGCGGCGGAGGCCGCGCGGGTCGCGCGGATTTCCACTGCTCCTGCGCACGCTGCCAGCCGGGCGTCGTGTAACTCGTCGCGAACGGCGACGGCGCATCGTCGAAGCGGCTCTTGCCGTAGGGATTGGCGCGGCCGTAGCGCGGCTCGCTGCCCATCCCCGCATAGATGCCGCCGAAGGGGCTGCGCGATTCGAGCACCTCTATGTGCGCCTCGGGCAGATCGTCGATGAATCGCGATGGGCTCGCCGACTGGTAGAGCCCGCGATTGCGCCGGTTCTGGGCGAAGCTCACCTGCACGCGCCGCTTACCCCGCGTCAGGCCGACATAGGCGAGGCGCCGTTCCTCCTCGAGACCGGCGAGGCCGCTCTCGTCGAGCGAACGCTGGTGCGGAAAGAGCCCTTCCTCCCAGCCCGGCAGGAAGACCGTCTCGAATTCGAGGCCCTTCGCGGCGTGCAGCGTCATCAGCGACACGCGATCGCCGTCGTCGCCCTGTTCGACATCCATCACCAGCGCCACGTGCTCGAGGAACCCGCCGAGAGTCTCGAACTCGTGCATGAAGCGGATCAATTCCTTGAGGTTCTCCAGCCGCGACTGGGCCTGCGGGCTCTTGTCCGCCTGCCACATCGCCGTATAGCCGCTCTCGTCGAGGATCAGCTCGGCGAGCTCGGTGTGCTTCACGCCATCGGCCTGTCCGCGCCAGCGCAGAAACTGCGCGATGAGATCGCCGAGCGCGCGCCGCGCCTTCGGCTTCAATTCGTCGCTCTCGGCGAGCTGGCGCGCGGCCTCGAACATCGGGAAGCCGCCCGCGCGCGCAAGGTCATGGATCTGCTTGATGGTCGCATCGCCGAGTCCGCGCTTCGGCACGTTGGCAATCCGCTCGAACTTCAGGTCGTTCGACGGGTTGTGCGTGACTTCGAGGTACGCGATCGCGTCCTTGATTTCCTGGCGCTCGTAGAAGCGCGGGCCGCCGATCACGCGGTAGGGAAGCCCGAGCGTGATGAAGCGGTCTTCGAAGGCGCGCATCTGGAAGGAAGCCCGCACCAGGATCGCAATCTCGTTCAGCCGATGACCACGCTTCGACAGGCGCTCGATTTCCTCGCCGATCGCGCGCGCCTCCTCTTCGTCGTCCCACACGCCCAGCAGGGAGACCTTCTCGCCAAGCTCGTCATCGGTGAAGAGCGTCTTGCCGAGCCGGCCAGTATTGTGCGCGATGAGCCCCGCGGCAGCCGCGAGAATGTGGCCCGTCGAGCGGTAATTGCGCTCGAGCCGGATGACCACGGCGCCCGGGAAATCCTTCTCGAAGCGCAGGATGTTGTCGACCTCCGCGCCGCGCCAGCCGTAGATCGACTGGTCGTCGTCGCCGACACAGCAGAGGTTCGGAGGGCCGCCCGACGACTGCGCGATCAACCGCAGCCACTGGTACTGGACGACGTTGGTGTCCTGGTACTCGTCGACGAGGATGTAGCGGAAGCGGCGCTGGTAGTCGGCGAGCACATCGGGATGCTCGCGGAACAGCCTCAGCGTCTCGAGGAGCAAATCGCCGAAGTCGACGGCATTGAGCTCCTTCAGGCGCTGCTGGTAGGCCGCATAGAGCCGCGCACCGATGCCGGCGAAGACCTGCGAGTCACCCGTGCTGACCTTGTCCGGCGTCAGCCCCTTGTTCTTCCAGTTGTCGATCATTCCGGCGAGCTGGCGCGCCGGCCAGCGGTCCTTGTCGAGCCCTTCGGCCTCGATGACCTGCTTGATGAGACGGATCTGATCGTCCACGTCGAGGATGGTGAAACCGTCCTTGAGGCCGACGAGCTCGGCGTGGCGGCGCAGGATCTTCACACCGATGGCGTGGAACGTGCCGAGCCACGGCATGCCCTCGACCGCGCCACCGATGAGGCCGCCGATGCGCTCCTTCATCTCGCGCGCCGCCTTGTTCGTGAAGGTGACGGCCAGCACCTGGGACGGAAACGCCTGGCGGCTCGCGAGGATATGGGCGATGCGGGTTGTAAGTACCCGTGTCTTGCCCACACCGGCGCCGGCCAGCACGAGCACCGGCCCCTCGGTCGTCTCGACGGCCCGGCGCTGCTCGGGATTGAGGCCGGCGAGGTAGGGGGCCGCGGCCTGCGCGGCGGCGCGCTCGGATATCGCGAGCCGGCCTGCGGATTCCCCTCTCGCGGAAGCCGTCTCCGGCGCCGCGGGGAGGTCGAACGGCGGCTCGTCGGCATCCTCAGCCGGCGGCCCACTCATTTTCAACTGATTCGCTGACATGACGGGGCTTTATAGCATGGGATCGGCGGCAGCAATTCGGCGTTTGTTCCCCTCCGGCGGCAGGCCTGCAGGGGGCGATGACACGGCTTCCTTTGCCGGGCCCGCCAGCGTACTGTGCCGGCCCAGCGAACAACCGCTCACGGGGAGAGAAACACGTGCAGCTTCAAATGAAGGGGCGCAATGCGCTCGTCACGGGTGCCAGCCTCGGCATAGGGCTCGCCATCGCCGGGAAGTTCGTAGGGGCCGGCGCCAACGTGGCCATTGTCGCCCGCCGCCAGGAGCAGCTCGACGCCTCTAAGCGGGAGCTCGAAAAACTCGGGTCTGGCAAGGTCGCGGCGATCGCGGGCGACGTGAGCAAGGGGGAAGACTGCGCATGCGTCTTCGCCGCCGCCGAGAAGACCCTCGGCCCCCTCGACGTGCTGGTCAATAATGCGGGAACCTCCAAGACAGGCCAGTTCGAGACGATCACGGACGAAGTCTGGCAGGCCGACTTAGATCTCAAGCTGTTCGCCGCCATTCGCTTGTGCCGGCTTGCATTTCCCGGAATGAAGGCGCGCGGTTTCGGCCGGGTCGTCAATGTCCTCAATACGGCCGCCAAGGCACCCGGCGCCGGGCGCGCGCCGACGGCCGTCTCGCGCGCTGCGGGTATGGCGCTCACCAAGGTGCTGGCCGGCGAGGGTGCGCCCCATAACGTGCTCGTCAATGCCGTGCTCGTCGGGCGCATCGAGAGCGATCAGTGGGTGCAGCGCCACGCCCATGAGAACAAGGGCCGCAGCCTCGCCGCCTACTATGAGGAAATGGGCAAGGATATCCCGCTCGGCCGCGTCGGCACCGCCGAGGAGTTCGCCAACATGGTGCTGTTCCTCGCGTCCGACGCGGGTTCCTATATCACCGGAACCGCGATCAACGTCGACGGCGGCGCCTGTCCGGTGGTCTGAGACATTCTGCGCCCAGGAATCCGCCTGTCGGAGCATAGCGTGATGCGTATCCAAGTTCGCTGGCTTGCGCTGCCGGCTGCTGCCGTCGTCATGATGGCAACACCGCTCGCCGCCGCCGAGATTCCCGGCAACTCCGCGATCACGGCCGTAACCGTCTTCTCGCGCGGCGCCGAGGTGACGCGCGCCGCCCAGCTCAAGATCCCGGAGGGCGAGCACGTCATCGTCTTCAAGGATCTTCCGGCGCAGGCCATCGACGGCTCCATCCGCATCGAGGGCCGGAGCACGGGCCGGCTCGACATGGGCTCGGTCGACACCCGCCGCCTCGAGATCCCGCACCTCGACCCAGCCGTCAGCCAAAGCGAGCGCCGCAAGCTCGAGGAAGCGATCGAGAGGCTTCAGGATGATCGGGCTCTCGTTGCCGCCGAGATGGACGCGGCGGAGGCGCAGAAGCGGTTCGTCGAAGGTCTCGTCGCGCTGCCGACACGGCCCAGCGTGAAACAGGGCGAAAATGCCGAAAAAGGCGAGGTGTGGGACGAGATCTTCTCGCTTATCGGAAGCCGCCTTGCGCAAGCCGAGAAGACACGCCTCGCCGCAAGCCTGAAGGTGCGTGAGTTCGACCGCCGCATCGCCGATCTCGAACGAGCACTCTCCGACCTCGCGCCCATCGAGGACGCGCGCACCGAGGTGCGTGTCCACATCACGGCAGCCGCCGCGCTCGAGGCCAATCTGCTGGTGCGCTATCAGGTCCCATCAGCCTCCTGGCAGTCCCTCTATGATGCGCGCCTCAATACCGGCGCCCGGAACGTGGCCCCGGGCCTGCTCCTCGTGCGCCGCGCGGCGGTTCAGCAGCGCACAGGCGAGGACTGGCGCGACGTTGCACTCACACTTTCGACGGCTCGTCCCTCCAACGGTGCTTCGGCGCCGATCCTCGATCCGGTCGCGGTGGACTTCGTTCCCGATATCCCGCTGCCGCGCCCAGTTGCGAGCGCGCCGCGGTCCATGGCACCTGCCGACAGGGCCGGCCGTCTCGAAGCTGAGACCGGCAGCCCCGCGCGGGAAGCCGCCGCCGACAAACGGCAGGAAGAAGAGATCGCGATCAGCGAGCAGCAGGCAAGCGCAGAGATCTCCACCTTCCAGGCACGCTTCGAAATTCCGGGCCGCACGACGGTCCTCGCGACGGGCGAGGTGAAGCGCGCCCTCATCGACGAGGCGAAGATCGAGCCTTCTCTCGTCGTACGCGCGGTGCCGCGCCTGAGAACGCAGGCGTACCTCTATGCCAAGCTCGCAGCACCGAAGACGGCGGCTTACCTGCCCGGCACGATCTCCCTCTTCCGGGACGGCACTTATATTGGCACCGGCAAGCTGCCGCTGCTGGCACCCGGACAGGAACATGAGATCGGCTTCGGCGCCGATGATTCGGTCCGCATCCGCTATGCCACGGTCGAGGACAAGCGCGGGGAGACCGGGCTCATCTCGTCGCAGCAGACGGACACGCGCAGCTTCCGCATCTCGGTCAAGAACATGCACGAGCGCACCATCGCCGTATCGGTGCTCGACAACATCCCGACGTCCCGGCAGCAGGACATCAAGGTCGAGTTGACGGGCAAGTCACCGCCGACCCGACGCGACGTGGATGACAAGCGCGGCACTCTGGCGTGGGAAACGCTGCTGCAGCCCGACGAGGAGCGGCAGATTGATTTCGGCTATCGGGTGTCGTGGCCAGCGGGCAAGCGCGTCATCTACGGCCGCTGAGAGCCGGGCGCTCTGCTCTTGAATAACAAAGGGGCCGCTCAAGGAATGAACGGCCCAAGTCTAGGGAGGAAACGCCCGAAGTGGGCAATAGCGACGATAGATCGTCATCGCAGCTACGTTTTAACCATGCCAACGCGCTGCTGATTCGGCAATGTCAACGCCTCGAGAATATGCGGACGGACGCATGTTGAAAAGCCATGTGCGTCCTCCGTGCCACATATCTCGACACTGAGCATTGATCAAAAAACCACAATCCAGCCTTCACTGCCCATCGCCCCATGAGACCGCCTGTGACGCCCGCAACGAAGCCTTCTACCGCCGCGTTCGCCGCCCTGCTGGAGACCGCGCACGCACTCGCAGATCTTTCCGGCGAGGTCATCCTCCGACGCTTCCGCCGGCCGATCGCCGTCGAGGACAAGGGCAGCGCACTGGGTTTCGACCCCGTCACAGCCGCCGACCGCGACGCCGAGCGCGTGATCAGCCGCTACCTTCTGCGCCACCATCCCTCCCATGCCATCGTCGGTGAGGAACACGGCAGCCGCGACGGCGACGGCACGAGCGGCCTTCGCTGGGTGATCGATCCCATCGACGGCACCAAGGCCTTCATCATGGGAAGCCCGCTCTGGGGCACGCTGATCGGCCTCCTCGACGGTGAGATGCCGCTGCTCGGCATGATGAACCAGCCTTTCACGGGCGAGCGCGTGTGGACGAGCCGCACGGCCACCCACTGGCGCACGGCCGACGGCCGCACACGTCGTATCAAGACGCGCGCCTGCCCCAAGCTCGAGCATGCCATCCTGACCACCACGAGCCCCAACCTGATCGGTGAGAGGGACCGCAGGAAGTTCATGGAAGTCTCCGGACGCGCACGCCTCACGCGTTACGGCGGCGACTGCTACGGCTATTGCCTGCTGGCCGGCGGCCATACCGATCTCCTCATCGAAACCGGCCTCAAGCCGCACGACGTCGTCGCGCTCATCCCGATCATCGAGCGGGCAGGCGGGCGCATCACGACGTGGGAAGGCGAGCCTGCCGCGCGCGGCGGGCGCATCCTCGCCGCCGGCGACCCCGCCCTCCATGCCGAGGTTCTCAAGATGCTGAGAGCCTGAGGCGGCACGCAAACCTTATCGCGCGCGTCGCAGAGCGCCCTATGAATGCACCTTCATCGCAGCGCCACCTTTTCGCGCGTCGCCGATGGTTCCATGCGCGCCATCATCAGGGGAGCAGTGGAAGGAG
>CAUJKI010000302.1 GCA_963205015.1 Pseudomonadota bacterium | reverse complement strand
CCGAGCGCAATCGCCTTGCCGAGCTCGAAGTGCTCGAGGATGCGGCGCGGCGCGAATCCGATGACCTCGGGGCCGCTGCGCGCGCGCAGCGCGACGTGCATCGCGCCGCCGAGAGCGAGGAGCGGCGTCTGCGCCAGGCATGGCGCGAGACGCAGGCAGAGCTTGCGCGCACGCGTGAAGGGTTGACCGTCATCGAGCGCCAGGCGCGCGAGACCGAGCAGCGGCTGGCGGCCGTTGCCGAGAACCGGGCCGCGGCCGAAGCGGTGCTTGCGGAGGCCGAGGAGCGTCTCGGCGAAAGCGAGGCCGCGATTGCCGCGCTTGACAACGATGATGCGCTCGAAGCCGAAGTCGCGGCTGCCGAGAGAGAGACAGGTGGGCACCGCGGCACTGTCGGCGAAATCCGTCAGGCGCTCTCCCGCATAGAGCGCGACGCGCACGTCCGCGCCGATCGGCTCAACGCCATCGCCGTCGAGCGTACGCGCTGGGAGGCGCGCTGTGAGGACGCGGGCAGTCATGTCGCGACATTGAGCGCACGTATGGGCGAGACCGAGCGTGAGCTTGCCGAAATGGCCGAGCTTCCGGCCGCGCTCGAAGCGCAGCGCATGAAGCTGCTCGACCAGATGCAGGCGGCGGAAGCGGCGCGCAGCGAAGCGGCGGATCGCCTTGCTGAAGCCCAGTCCGCGCACCGCGAGAGCCAGCAGGCCCTCAAATCCGCTCAGGCGGTCGTGACGGAGCAGCGCGAGCAGCGCGCGCGCATCGAGGCCAGGCTCGAAGCCGCGCGCCAGAAGCGTTCGGATGAGGCTCACCGCATTCGCGAAAGCATGGACTGTGCGCCCGAGGCGTGTCTCGCGGTCGCCGAGGTTGATCCGAATACGACCCTGCCGGCGCTCGCCGATGTCGATCGCACGCTGCAGCGCCTCAAGGGCGACCGTGAGCGACTGGGCGGCGTCAATCTCGCGGCTGACGACGAACTGCAGAAGCTCAGCGAGCAGTTCGCGACGATGGATCTCGAGCGGCTCGACGTCGAGCAGGCGATCAACAAGCTGCGCGGCGCGATCGGCCAGCTCAATCGCGAAGCGAAGAAGCGCCTGGGCGAGGCGTTCGATCTGGTGAACGGCCACTTCCAGCGGCTCTTCGGCACGCTGTTCGGTGGCGGTGAGGCGCGGCTCGAGATGATCGAGAGCGAGGAGGACCCGCTCGAGGGTGGTCTTGAGATCATCGCGCGGCCGCCGGGCAAGAAGCCGGCGACGCTGTCGCTGCTCTCCGGCGGCGAGCAGACGCTGACCGCGCTTTCGCTGATCTTCGCCGTGTTCCTGACCAACCCGTCGCCGATCTGCGTTCTAGACGAGGTGGACGCACCGCTCGACGACGCGAACGTCGATCGCTTCTGCTCGATGATGGAGCGCATGGCGGCCGAGACCGAGACGCGCTTCCTCGTCATCACGCACCATCCGATGACCATGGCGCGCATGGACCGACTGTTCGGCGTGACCATGGCGGAGCGCGGCGTCTCGCAGCTCGTCTCGGTCGATCTCGCGACCGCCGAGCGGATCATCGAGAACGGCGGCGAGGGCGCGCAGGCCGGCGCGGCTTGATGACCGGCGCGGCTTGCACCGGTCCATCTCCTCGTATATTCACATTTGCGAATATAAATGCGGGATCGCGAATCGCGCGGGCTGGCGAGAACAAGCGCGCCGGGAGGGAGATATGAGAGAAGCGATCGTCGAAAACGGCCCGTTCTGGCTGGCGATTGGCGGCCTCGTCATCGGCTTCGTCTTCGGTGCGGTCGTCTTCCGCACGAACTTCTGCACCATGGGTTCCGTCTCCGACATCGTGAACCTCGGGGACTGGCGCCGCTTCCGCGCCTGGGTGCTTGCCGCCGTGACGGCACTCACCGGTGCGCAACTCCTTCACTGGCTCGGCGTGGTCGATCTGACGAAGTCGATGTATCTGGCCGCGAGCTTCAACTGGTTCGGCTATGTCGTCGGCGGGCTCATTTTCGGCTTCGGCATGGTCTTCGCCGGAGGCTGCCCGAGCCGGAACCTTGCGCGCGCTGGCGCCGGTGACTTGCGCTCGCTGCTGACGCTCGTGATTGTCGGCATCTTCGCCTACATGGCGATCGGCGGCATCATCGGTCCCGTGCGCGCCGCGATCGAGCAAGCGACCAGCTTCGCCCTGCCGACGGCAACGCAAGGTGTCGGCGATCTTGTCGATCGCGCGCTCGCCCTTTCGGCGGGCTCCGGACGCATCTTCGCGTCGCTGATCATCGTCCTCGCCGGGCTCGCCTACTGTTTCATGGATGCAGAGTTCCGCTCGTCGCCCGTGCACGTCTGGTCAGGCATCGGTGTCGGGCTCTGCGTCGTGGCGGGATGGGCGCTCACTGGCCTCGCCTTCGACGAGATGGCCGATCGCCCGACGCAGCCTATTTCGCTCACGTATGTCCGCCCGAGTGGCGATACGCTCGAATGGCTGCAGCGCTACACTGCCGCGCCCATGCCAGGCTTCGGCGTGGCGACGGTGCTCGGCGCGCTCTTTGGGGCATTCGCCGCGGCAAAATCCATGGACCGCTTCCGCATTCTCACGTTCTCCGATGCCGGCGACACGGTGCGGACGCTGCTCGGCGCCATGATGATGGGTGTCGGAGGCGTGATGGCGCTCGGGTGCACCGTGGGACAGGGCATCACCGGCGTTTCGACGCTCGCGCTTGGCTCGTTCATCACGTTCGCCGCGATCGTTGCCGGCGCCGTTGTCGGTCTCAAGGCGCTCGAGCACTGGCTGATGTCGGAGGCGTGATCGCCATCGAAGCGCAGAAACCAAGATGACCGGCCACGCGGCCGGTCATTTCGTATGTGTGCTCTCTGGCGAACGCTCAGTATGTCTTTGGCTTCGCGACCTCGCCACCGCCGCGCACGTCCTTGATCGCCTGCGCTGCCGCAACGGCCAGCAGGCGCGCGTCGTTGAGGATCGTGCTGAAGTGATAGCCCTGCTCGAAGCGCTTGAGCGCCGTCTGCGGGCCATCCGTGTGGACGCCTGCGATGAGGCCCTTTTCCGCAGTCTTTTTGGCGATGAGCTTGATCGCTTCGACGACCTCGGGATCCGAAGGATCGAGCGTCGGCGGCTTGCCGTGCGCCATCGAGAGATCCGAGGGACCAACGTAGACGCCGCTCAGCCCCTTCACGCTCAGGATGTCGTCGAGGTTCTTCAGGCCATCGCGCGTCTCGATCATCGCGAGCAGAAGAACTTCCTCGTTGGCGCCCTGCCAGTAGTCGGCGCCGCCGTACTGCACTGCCCGGTTCGGCCCCATCGAGCGCGTGCCGATCGGCGGATAGCGCCCATAGGAGACGAACTGCTCGGCTTCCGTGCGATTGTTGATCATCGGGCAGATGATGCCGTAGGCGCCGGCGTCCAGCATCTTCATGATGATGCCCGCCTCGTTCCACGGCACGCGCGCCATGGGCACCGCGTTCGTCGTCGAGATCGCCTGCATCATGCCGACCGCAGCCTGGTAGTCGACCGCCCCGTGCTGGAGGTCGATCGTGACGGCCTCCCAGCCTTGATGCGCCATGATCTCGGCCGAATAGGAATTGGGAATGGCGAGCCAGCCGTTGAGGGCGCGCGTGCCCGCGGCAATGGCCTTCTTGAGTTCATTCTTGCGCATCGAGGTTTCCTTCCCTGGAGATCATTCGCCGGGCGCCGGAGACGCCATGCGGGGGAATATACTGGCCCGCGCCGTGCTTGGCTCGGCGAGAATCGCATAGGCGCCCGGATGGCGGTATCCGGTTACGAGCCCCTGAGGGTGTCCCAGATCCAGGTGAGCGTGCCGGTGACGATCGAAAGAGCGATCCGGGCGGCGACCGTAAAGCCCATGAAGGCAAGCTGGCGCTCTTCCAGCAGGACGCGAACCCAATTGTTGTACTCGGGCGACAGACCTCGCGTGATGAGCCACGTCTTGAGACCGCTGGCCCAGTCGAGAATCTGGTTCATGGTGTCGGGATATTTGAGGAAGACGAAGCCGAACGCGATCGCCCCAAGCACCAGCGAGAGGAAGATGTTGCCCGTCGAAAACAGCAGCCGCCGCATGATCATGACAGCCCCTCCTGTCATTAGCTGAAGTGCTCCCCCGCGCGCACTGTAGCTGCGATCCGCGTGGGGTGGGAGAGCAAAACAGTCTCGTTAGAAGGGTTACAAGAGAAGCCGCTGTGGTGCGGTGCGCACGACACTGCACTACACGTCGAGGTTCGCGACGCTCAGGGCGTTCTCCTGGATGAACTCGCGCCGCGGTTCGACGACGTCGCCCATGAGCTTGGAGAAGATCTCGTCGGCCTCGTCGAGGTCGCCGATCTTCACTTGCAGCAGTGTGCGCGCCTCCTTGTCGAGCGTCGTCTCCCAGAGCTGTTCCGGGTTCATCTCGCCGAGGCCTTTGTAGCGCTGTAGCGAGAGCCCCTTGCGGCCAACCTCGTACACCGCGTCGAGCAGCGCGCGCGGCCCGGACACAGGTGTTTCACCATCCTTGCGTTTGAGCGCGGCCATCTGTCCGTAGATTTCGCTCAGATGAGCGCGGCGATCATTGAGGCGACGCGCCTCGACGGACTGAAGAAGTGCGCGGTCGAGCGTATGACTCTCGGTGACGCCGCGCACCTCGCGGCGGAAGTTGAAGCCCTCGTTGCCGAAGCGGCCGACCCAACCTTTCTCGGTCTCTTCCGCAATGGTATCGAGCCGCTTCGCGATCTCCTCGGCCTTGACGTTCGCCGCCGCGGCCGAGAGCAGAAGCTCCGTGTCGAAGGCGCCGCCGATCGCAGCCTGCTCGACGACAAAGCGCGAATAGCGCGAGTGGAGATCCTCGATCACGCGCGAGACACCTCGAGCCTGCTCCACGATGTCGCGCAGATCATTGCCCGTGCGCTGCTCGCCCGTTCCGAGATGCAGGATAGCGCCCTCGAGACCCGTCTCGATAAGGAAGTCCTCGAGCGCGCGCTGGTCCTTGAGGTAGGTCTCGCTCTTGCCCTTGGCCACTTTGTAGAGCGGCGGCTGGGCGATGTAGAGGTGGCCCTTCTGCACGAGGTCCGGCATCTGGCGATAGAAGAACGTCAGCAGCAGCGTGCGGATGTGAGCACCGTCGACGTCGGCGTCCGTCATGATGATGATCTTGTGGTAGCGCAGCTTGTCGAGATTGAAACCCCCGTCCTCACCGCGCCCGATGCCCGTGCCGAGCGCCGTGATGAGCGTGCCGATTTCCTGACTGGACAGCATCTTGTCCATGCGCGCCCGCTCGACGTTCAGGATCTTTCCGCGGATCGGCAGCACGGCCTGGAACTCGCGGTTGCGGCCTTGCTTGGCCGAGCCGCCCGCCGAGTCACCCTCGACGATGAAGAGCTCGGTTGCGACCGGATCGCGGCTCTGGCACTCGGCGAGCTTGCCGGGAAGCGAGTTGAGGTTGAGGGCACCCTTGCGCGTGATCTCGCGCGCCTTGCGGGCCGCTTCGCGCGCCTGCGCCGCCTGTACGATCTTGTAGATGATCGCCTTGCTCTCGCGCGGGTGCTCCTCGAACCAGGCTGCGAGCTGCTCGCCGACGATGCTTTCGACGACCGGCTTGACCTCGGACGAGACGAGCTTGTCCTTCGTCTGGCTGGAGAACTTGGGATCGGGCACTTTCACCGAGAGCACGCACGTCAAACCCTCGCGCGAATCCTCGCCTGTGAGGTCGACCTTCTCCTTCTTCGCGATGCCGCTCTCGTCCGCGTACTTGTTGATGATGCGCGTCAGCGCGGCGCGGAAACCCGCAAGGTGTGTGCCGCCGTCCCGCTGCGGGATGTTGTTCGTGAAGCAGAGGACGTTCTCGTGGTAGCTGTCGTTCCACCAGAGCGCGACCTCGACCGTGATGCCGTCCCGCTCGGCGCGGATCATGATCGGCTCGGTGATCGCCTCGAGCGTCTTCTTCGAGCGATCGAGGAACCTGACGAACGCAGCGGTGCCGCCGTCATAGACGAGCGTCTGCTGTTTGACGTCCGCGTGACGCGCGTCCGTAAGCACGATCTTGGCGCCGGAATTCAGGAACGCGAGCTCGCGCAGACGATGCTCGAGCGTGGCGTAGTCGAACTCGATCATCGTGAACGTATTGGGGCTCGGCAGAAACGACACTTCGGTGCCCTTCTGGCCGGGAGCCTCCTTCTCCACTTTGAGGGGCGCGACCGGAACGCCGTCGTGGAACTCGATGAAATGCTCCTTGTCGTGGCGCCAGATGCGCGCCCTGAGCCACGTCGAGAGCGCATTGACGACGGAGACGCCGACGCCGTGCAGGCCGCCTGACACCTTGTAGGAATTCTGGTCGAACTTGCCGCCGGCGTGCAGCTCGGTGAAGACGATCTCGGCCGCCGAGCGCTTGGGGTCGTTGTCGTCGTCCTGCTTGATACCGACCGGGATGCCGCGGCCGTTGTCGCGCACGGTCACCGAGCCGTCGGGATTGAGCGTGACGTGGCATTCGCTGGCGAAGCCGGCCAGGATCTCGTCGATCGCGTTGTCCACGACTTCGTAGACCATATGGTGCAGACCGGAGCCGTCATCGGTGTCGCCGATGTACATGCCGGGGCGCTTGCGCACGGCATCGAGCCCCTTGAGCATCTTGATGGCGTCCTCGCCATAGTCGTCAGCGCCGCTGCGCTTCTGGGCCGGCGTAGCACTCATGTCAGAGGTGTCCTGGAGGTCCTGTATTTGCTGGAAATTCTTATATCATGACTGTGGTCGAAACGGGTGCGAAATCGTACGCGCTGCGACACGATTTCCAGCGCTAAAATGATAGCTAGATCAGCTACTTATCATGACATAAGTCGGCGCCTGGGGGCTTGCCCGGATTAGGGCGTTCAAACCTCGCCCAAAGTGAGCCTTTGGGCGCGCTCGCCGAGGGCCGAGAAGGCGTCCATGTCCGTGCCTGTCAGCCACGCCTGGGTGCCGATTGCGAGGATCTCGTCGAAGAGGGCGGCACGACGCGCTGCATCGAGATGAGCGGCGATCTCGTCCAGCAGCAGGATCGGTGCGGCGCCCTGCCGGCGCTCCGCCATCAACTCGGCATGGGCGAGGATCAGGCCGACGAGAAGGGCTTTCTGCTCGCCCGTCGAGCACTGGCGTGCCGGCGCGTCCTTGGGTCCGTGGCCGACGACGAGATCGCTGCGATGGGGGCCGTCGAGCGCCCGGCCAGCGGCGCGGTCGCGGTCGCGGACGCTGGCGAGCGTGCGGGCATAGGCATCCTCGACCTCGACGGCGGCGCGCGCGGCGAGCGCGGCTTCGAGCGCGCCTTCGAGCTCCAGCTTCGCCCAGGGAAATGCCGAGGCCATGGCCCGGTCGCGTCGCGCCTCGATCATGGTCGCCAACGCGGCAACTGTCTGCGCGCGCGCGGCCGCGATGGCGACGCCGGTCTCGGCCATGACGATCTCGAGGCCTTCGAGACGCGCGTTCTCGCGCACGCCTTCCTCGAGCAGGCGATTGCGCTGTGCCATGGCCCGCTCGAAGTGATTGACGCGCGTGCGGTAGCCCGGGTCGAAGCAGAGGATCATGCGGTCGAGAAAACGGCGGCGATCGCCGCCGGAGCCCGTGAACAGGCCGTCCATGCCCGGCGTCAGCCAGACCATCTCGACGTAGTCGGCAAGAATGCCGGAGCCAGACTGTGCTTCGCCGTCGATGCGGACAGCGCGGCCCGTGCGGTTCGAAGCCGTGCTGACGCCGCTGAGACCTGTACCGATGTCGACCGGCCCGATGGGCGTGTGGACGCGCGCGGCGACAGCCCAGGCGTCCGTGCCGCGCCGCGCGATCTCTGGATAGGGCGCACGCCTGAGGCCCTGACCCGGCGCCAGCAGCGAGATCGCCTCGATGAGGTTTGTCTTGCCGGCGCCGTTCGGCCCCGTCAGCACGACCGGGCGCGCATCGAACGTGCGCGACAGGCGCGCGTGATTGCGGAAGTCGGTGAGCGTCAGGCGCTCGACCCACACGCGCGGGACAGCGCCGGCTGCTGCCGTGCCTGGAGCTGCTGCCATGCCTTCGTGTGTCGTCACACCCGCATCGGCATCAGCACGTAGAGGGCGCTCTCGTCGCCGACGTCCTTGAGGATGGTCGGCGAGCCCGGATCGGAGAGCAGGAACTTGAGCGAGTCGCTCTCGAGCTGGCCGGAAATATCGAGCAGATAACGGGCGTTGAAGCCGATTTCCATGGCGGGCGCCGAGAACTGCGCTTCGACCTCCTCGGTCGCGCTGCCGCCATCGGGGTTGTTCACCGAGAGCACGAGCTTGCCCGGCGCGATGTTGAGCTTGACGGCGCGCACGCGCTCGCTGGCGATCGTCGAGACGCGATCGACGGCGCCCATGAATACCTGGCTCGAAACCTCCAGCACCTTGTCGTTGGACTGCGGAATGACGCGGCCGTAGTCGGGGAACGTGCCGTCGACGAGCTTGGAGGTCATCGTGATCGGGCCGATCTCGACGCGGACCTTGGCGGGCGAGACTTCGACACGAACGGGCGCATCGCTTGCCTCGATGAGGCGGTAGAGTTCATGCACGGTCTTGCGTGGAACAATGACCCCCGGCATGCCGTCGACGCCCGCTGGCTGATCGAGGTCGAACTGGGCGAGGCGATGACCGTCGGTCGCGACCGCACGCAGCGTCGCCTTGCCGCCGGTCTTGGCGGGGTGCAGGTAGATGCCGTTGAGGTAGTAGCGTGTCTCTTCCGTCGAGATCGCAAAACGCGTCTTCTCGATGAGCCGCTTGAGGTCGCCGGAGGCGATCTCGAAGCTGTGCGACATCTGGCCGGCGGCGAGGTCCGGGAAATCGTCGGCGGGAAGCGCCTGCAGGGCGAATCGCGCGTGTCCTGCGGTGATCGAGACACGCTCACGCTCCGGCTCGCGCTCGATGCGGATCTGAACACCGTCGGGGAGCTTGCGCACGATGTCGTGGAGCATGTGCGCGGGAACGGTCACCGCGCCAGGGGCGGCAACATTGGCGGAAACGCTCTCGACGACTTCCCGCTCGAGGTCGGTCGCCTTGAGCTGGAGGCCCTCGGCGTTGGCCCGGAGCAGAACGTTGGACAGGATCGGGATCGTCGTTCGCTTTTCGACGACGCTTGCGACATGGCCGAGTGCGCGTAGAAGGTCGCCGCGTTCAATGACAAACCGCATTTTGAAGCCCACCTACCAACATTTTTGCCGTCCAGCGGCGGAGCATGGAGACAACAAAACCCCCGACGCACATCTACTGTATGCCGAGCCCGCCAACGAACGATTCGTTGTTGCTCAAACTTGGACTTCCTGGGCTCGTTTGGCAAGCAGATCGGCGCGGCTGTCACAAGGCGTTGAGACCAAAGGCAGAGCCGGTCACGACCCCCTGCGGGCCATGAACGCCGTGGACCACAGGCGGACGACGCCGTCGGCGCCGGCCGAGGCCAGCGTTGCTCCGTCGGGCGCGAAGCTCAAGGCGCGCACCTCGCCAGTATGCCCGATGAACGTCCGCGGCGGACGGGGGCGGGTCATGTCCCACAGGCGCACGCTGCCGTCGCGTCCCGCCGTGGCGAGCCAGCGCCCGTCGCCGGAGAAGGCGAGCGTCGTCGCCGCGCCCTTGTGGGCCTGGATGGAGCGCTCGAGGCGGCGCGTCGTCATCGACCAGATGCGGACGTTGCCAGTGAGATCACCTGAGGCGAGCCGGCTTCCGTCCGGTGCAAACGCGAGCGCGACGACATAGTCCCGATGGCCGCGATAGACACGCGTCTCGGCAAGCGTCTCGGCGTGCCAGATGCGGATCGTGCGATCAGCGCCGCCGGAGGCGATCAGCTTGCGCACGGGTGAGAAGGCGACGGCCTGGACGGCATTCTCGTGGCCTTCGAAGACGTGCACGGGAAGGACGGGCGTGCGGGCATCGAGCAGCGTGAGCTTCCAGTCGTTGCCGGCAGCAAGGATGCGCTCGGGCGAGCCTGCGAATGACACGGCCCAGATGTCGGCCTCATTGCGCTTGAAGGCAGCGACGCGCAGGCCGTACTCGAGATCCCAGAGCGCGACGCGCCCTTCCTCGTGGCCGGTCACGGCGCGCGTGGATCCCACGGCAAGCGACGTGGCGCGCCCCCCATCGAGGTCGATGGACCTGAGCAGCTTTCGGCCGCCGTCCTGCCACACCTTGAGCGTGGCGTCCTCGCCCGTCGTCACGATGAAGCGCCCGTCCGGCGTGTGACCGACGCCCGTGAGGCCGCCTTTGTGGCCCTTGATCTCGCCGATCTGGGACGACGCGATCACGCCGCTCAAGACGGTGCCGGAACCCTGCCGTTCCAGGCGCGGCTGGGCATTCTGATGAGCAACGGCGAGCCAGGCGATGCCGAAGCCGATCGCGGCCTTCAGGAGAATGGGCCGGCGCCACCAGCGGGTCTTCTTCTTCGCTCTCGCAGGCTTTGGTGCGCGGCGCTGCACAGGAACAGGCAGATTGGCTTTGGGTGTCGTTGTGACGGCCGCTGGCGGCGGCGTGGCGGCGACTTTGACCGGTGCTTCCACGGACGGCGCTTTGGCAGGTTCCTTTACTCTGGACTCGGCACGGCGCGCGCGCCACTCGCTGAAGATCGCGGCGACTTTGCCTGCCGAGATCGGGCGGGCGGCAGCGTCGGTGGATGGCGGGGCGGCGTCACTGCCGGCAACGGCTTTCACCGAAGCCTTCCTGGCCTCCTTGGCGGCTTCCTTGGCTTCCTTGATGATCTTCGGAACGGCGGCTTCGCTCTCCTTGGGCTTTGCGGCCTTGGCCTTTGGCTTGGGAAGCGCGCTGTCTGCCGTTCGGATTTTCACCGGCTCGGGGGCCGAGGGCGGAGGTTCCTCGGGGCTGTCTCCCTTCGAGGGCGGTGCCATGAGCTGCTTGCGCCAGGCGTCGACCGAGCGCGGCCGCGCCGCAATGTCGAGCGCCAGCGCAGCGTCGATCGCAGCAAGAAAGCCCGGCCGATAGGAGCTGAGCGCCGCATCGCGCGCGGGGACGAGCTCGTCGGCGACCATGCGCGAGGGCGCGTCCGGCGGACGCTTCCCGGTCACGGCCTGATAGAGCGTGGCGCCAAGTGAGTATATGTCCGTCCACGGGCCCTGCTGGCGGGCGTTCGATGCATACTGCTCGTAGGGGCTATAGCCGGGCTTCACCAGTGCCGAGACCGTGCGCGAGTGCTGGGCGATGTCGCCGCGCGCGGAGCCGAAGTCGATGAGCACGGGCGACCCGTCGCTGCGGATGATGATGTTGTCCGGCGCGATATCACGGTGCAGGAAATCGGAGGCATGAAGCAGCGCCAGCGCGTCCAGCAGCGGTGGCACGACACGGTCGAGCTCGTGCTGGCGCGGGGCGCGGCCGAGACCCTTGAGCCAGGCCTTGAAGCTTTTGCCGTCCTCGTAGTGGAGCACGATGAAGCCGGAGTTGGCCTCACGGAAGAAGCGATAGACGCGGACGATGTTCGGGTGGTCGAAGCGGGCAAGGGTGCGGGCTTCATCAAGAAAGCGTTCAAGGCCCCACTGGTAGTCGCCCGTGCAGTCCTCCGAGCGAGGTTGGGCCGCCTGGTTGGGGTCGCGCACGGCAAAATCGACCGGGAAATACTCCTTGATCGTCACCATGCGTGCGAGCGGCACTTCCTCGGCGAGATAGGTGATGCCGAAGCCGCCGGCCCCGAGGACGCGCTCGATGCGGTAGTCCTCGGCGAGGCGTGTGCCGGCGGGCAGGGCGGCGAGGTTCGTCATTTCCGGAGCCGTCGCGCGCGAAGGCGATCACCGCCGCCGAGATCGGGGCGCGCGCCCATGCTCGTACGTCCTGTGGCCGCTATTGCCCTCACGGAATCCCGGCCTTCGCGTTGGTCGGCAAGAAACAAGGTCAGGCGACCAAATTCCTCCCCGCAGTGGCCATACTGCGACGTCGATTTGCGGGCAAGAATGTGGCGGAAGCACGGGCAGAATTGGATCGAGATATTCTCTAGAAATCCAGTAGATGAACAGATGGTTCAGCTTAGGTTCACGCTCGAAAAGATATTCTGCATGTCAGCGCTGGGAGAACGCTGATAAAGAAGGAGTGAAAAATGAGACGTACGCTTCTGGCTGCAGTAATTGGTGGTCTCATTACAATGGGTGCCGGCGTGTTTAGCGCTCAGGCGGCGCCGATATCGGTGTCGAATACCACCCAGGTCGGCACAAGTCTTGTGCAGACCACGGGATATGGCTATCGCCGACATCATCATGTTCGTCGCTACCATCGCCCGATCGTCCGCTGGCACGGCCATCGCACCTGGCGTCACCGCTACGTGCGTCCGCACTACGGGTATGCCCGTCCCCACACCCGGTACTGGACGCACCGCTATCACCGGCGGCACTACCACTAAGAGCTGTGGCTCAAACGGACGACCGGCCGGCATTGCCGGCCGGTCGTTTGCGTGCCCCCTAACGTGCCGCGTGCCTGCTTTCCGTCGCCTCTCCTGTCCGCAATCGTGCCGACGGCCGCGTGACCGCGCATAGGGCCTATGCGGCTGCCCGCACGACCGTCCGTCGCGTTTGCCCCTGCCTGCCGCGCTGCTAATGTGCCGCCCACATTCTCGACGAGAGCGGAGACAGCACGGGCATGGCGACGATTGCGCGGCGAGCCCCGGTGGGCAACGATGTCCTCGAACGCCTGAAGAGCGTCGTCGGGCCGGCCGGAACCATCGATGACCCCTCGGATATCGCAGCCTATTGCCGAGCCTGGCGCGGCATCTGGGTCGGCGATGCGCCGCTCGTCCTCCGCCCAGCGAATACCGAAGAAGTTGCGGCACTCGTCCGCATCTGCGCCGAGGCCGGCACCGCGATCGTGCCGCAGGGTGGCATCACCGGCCTCACCGGCGCCAGCCAGCCGCATGACGATCGCAGCGAGGTCATCATCTCGACGCAGCGCATGAAGCGCATCCGCGGCATCGATACCGCGAACGACACGATCACGGTGGATGCCGGCGTGATCCTCAGGGAAATCCAGCAGGCTGCGTCCGATGCCAATCGTCTCTTCCCGCTGAGCCTTGGTGCGGAAGGTTCATGTCAGATCGGGGGTAACATCTCGACGAACGCCGGCGGCAATCAGGTTCTGCGCTACGGCAATACGCGCGCGCTCGTCCTCGGGCTGGAGGTCGTACTGGCGAACGGCGAGATCTGGAACGGCCTGCGCGGATTGCGCAAGGACAATACCGGCTACGACATGAAGCAACTCTTCATCGGCGCCGAGGGCACGCTCGGAATCATCACCGCCGCGACGCTGCGCCTCTTTCCAAAGCCGTCGGATACGATCAGCGCCTACATCGGTATCGAGAAACCGTCGGCTGCCGTCGAGCTGCTGTCGCTCCTGCGCAGCAAGCTCGGTGAGTCGATCTCGGCCTTCGAGCTCATGCGCCGCGCGATCATCGACCTGTTGTTGACTGGCGTTCCCGGTCACAGCGATCCCATGCCGAGCATCCATCCCTGGTACGTCCTCATGGAGGTCGCGGGACAGGGCGAGCCCGGCACGCTCAATGCGCCGCTCGCCGATGCGCTGGGTGCAGCCATGGAAGCCGGACTCGTGCGCGACGCCATGATCACGACCTCCGGCGAGCAGGCGCGCCGGCTCTGGAAGATGCGTGAGGATCTCGCCGAGGCGCAGAAGTCGGCCGGAGGCTCGATCGCGCACGACATCTCGGTGCCGCTCTCGCGCATCCCCGAGTTCATCGAGAAGGCCGATGCGGCCGTCGAGAAAGCCTACCCCGGCGTCAGACACTGCTGCTTCGGCCACGTCGGCGACGGCAATCTGCACTACAATCCGATCCGTCCCGTCGACTGGACATACGAAAAGTTCCATGCCGAGTATCCGAACATGAACAGGATCGTGCACGACATCGTCGTGTCGCTC
>CAUJKI010000301.1 GCA_963205015.1 Pseudomonadota bacterium | reverse complement strand
CGCGGCCATCGCCGATGACATCGCCTACACCAATCACGATATCGACGATGCACTCCGCGCCGGCCTCATCAGCGTCGGCGATCTCGAAGGCGCCCCGATGGCCGGGCCTTACGTGAAAGCGGCGCGCTCGGTGCTCGACGGCGCGTCCATGGCGCGAGGCGAAGACGATCGCGACCGCCGCCTGTTCTACGAAGTGAACCGGCGCATGATCACCGTCATGGTCGATGACGTCGTGAAAGAAACGCGCGCGCGCATCGCCGCACACGGGATCAAGGATCCCGACGATGTGCGCAAAGCCTGCATCCCTATTGTCGCCTTCCCGGAGCGCCAGCGCGCCGAACTCGACGAGCTCAAGAATTTCCTGTTCGTCCGCGTTTATCGTGCGCCCCGTGTCATGCGGGTCATGCATAAGGCCGAGTCTGTGGTGGCGGCGCTCTTCGATCGCTACATGAAGAGCCCCACCGATCTGCCGGGTGGGCGCGGCGAGGCGATTCTTGGCTTTGATCCGGCCGGCCGGGCGCGGCGCATTGCCGATTTCATTGCCGGGATGACCGACCGGTTCGCCCTGGCCGAGTATGCGCGGCTGTTTGACGACACCATTGATTTGCATTAGCTGCCGCCATGTTATGACGCTGGCGGAAGCCGAGGCGTCCCCCATCCGAGGAACCATCATGACCGTGCTCGCCGAGGTCGAGGCAGAGATCGCCGCCGCGTTGAAGAGGCTGCAGCAGGCTGGCCGCCTGCCGGGCGATCTCGCGCTCGATGCCGTCGAGGTCGAGCCGACCAAGGATCCACGCCACGGCGATCTCGCCACGAACGCTGCGATGGTCCTCGCCAAGCCGGCGCGCATGAAGCCGCGTGACATCGCCGATGCGCTTGTCGCCGAACTGGCCGCGCTCCCCGGCTATGTGAAGGTCGAGGTTGCCGGGCCTGGCTTCGTCAACATCTCGCTGGCACCCGGACGCTGGCAGGCGGTGGTCGCCGAGGTCAGAGCAGCCGGCGCGACGTACGGGGCATCCGATATCGGCAAGGGCGAGCGTCTGCTCGTCGAGTACGTCTCGGCGAATCCGACGGGGCCCATGCATGTCGGGCATGGACGCGGCGCCGTGTTCGGCGACTCGCTTGCCAATCTGCTCGCCTTTGCAGGCTATGCCGTGACGCGCGAGTACTACGTGAACGACGCCGGCGCCCAGGTGGACGTGCTCGCGCGCTCCGCTTTCCTGCGTTATCGCGAGGCTCTCGGCGAGAATATCGGCGAGATCCCGGCCGGGCTCTATCCGGGGGATTATCTGAAGCCGGTCGGAGCTGCGCTCGCGCAGAAGTTCGGTGACGCGCTCCTCAAGCAGGCCAATGACGAGAGCGCCTGGCTGCCGGTTGTGCGCGCGCAGGCCATCGAGATGATGCTCGCCATGATCAAGGAGGATCTGGCCGCCCTCGACATCCGCCATGAGGTCTTCTTCTCCGAGCGCGCGCTGACGGAGGGCGGCAAGGACGAGATCGCCGAGACGGTCGCTGAGCTGCGCGCCAAGGGGCTCGTCTTCGAGGGCCGCCTCGAGCGGCCGAAAGGTCACGACGCCGACGACTGGGAAGATCGCGAGCAGACGCTGTTCAAGTCGACCGATTTCGGCGACGACGTCGACCGTGCGCTCATGAAGTCCGATGGCGGCTACACCTATTTCGCCGGTGACATGGCATACCATCACAACAAGCTCGCGCGCGGCTTCCGGCACCTGATCAACGTCTTCGGCGCCGATCATACGGGCTACATCAAGCGCATGCAGGCCGCGGTCCGGGCGCTTTCGGACGGCAAGGCTGACCTCGACATCAAGGTCTGCCAACTCGTGCGGCTGCTGCGCGGCGGCGAGCCCGTGAAGATGTCGAAGCGCGCCGGCACGTTCGTCACGCTGCGCGAGGTCGTGGACGAGGTCGGGCGCGATCCGATCCGCTTCATGATGCTCTATCGCAAGAACGATGCGGCTCTCGACTTCGATCTCGCCAAGGTCGTCGAGAAGTCGAAGGACAACCCCGTGTTCTATGTTCAGTACGCACATGCGCGGGCTCTTTCGATCTTCCGCAACGCCGCTGAGGCCTTCGCCGGTCTCGGGCGAGGCGACAGCGATGTGACAGGAGCGGATACATCTCTCCTGACCGACGATGGCGAGCTCGATCTGCTGCGCCGGCTCGCCCTTTTTCCGCGCGTGGCCGAAGGGGCGGCACGCGCCCATGAGCCGCATCGCATTGCCTTCTATCTCTCTGATTTGGCGTCCGCATTTCACGCGCAATGGACGCGAGGCAATGATTCGCCACATTTGCGCTTTATCCAGGCGAATGACCGGAACCTTACCGCTGCGCGCCTCGCTCTCGTTGGAGCTTGTGCACAAGTAATCGCGACAGGGCTGGCGATCCTCGGGGTGCACGCTCCAAGCGAAATGCGCTAGCGTGCGAATCGCGAGACGAAACGCGGCTTACGCGGCAGAGACTTGAGCGGGCTGATCGGCGCGCGGACCGTTCCGGCACAGCGGGAAACCTAAGGGGGTATCTCGATGGCACGGCAGAACAACATGGTACCGAAAGGTGCGGCTTCGCACCTGCGGCCGCCGCACGCCTCGCACGATCCATCAGCGCCCGCCCAGGGCTACACCAGCGCCTATCCCTCGCCCTATGATCCGGCCGAGGGCGCCGGACAGGCGCCACCGGCAGGGAGTGGAACGCGCGACATCTTCAGCACGCTCCGGCCCGATGCGCGTTTCGAGCCGTTCGCGCCGCCGGCCGGTCGGCCGCAGGCACAGGGCAACTTCGGCCGTCAGCCGTTCGGTGAGCCGGATGGGCAGTCCTATCAGGCGCAAACGCACACCCACGATCCCTACGGGCGTCCGCTTCCCGGCGGCTACCCGGCACAGGGCGGATATGGGAGCGATGCCGCGCCCGAGCACGATCCGCGCTACTACGGCCAGCAGCCTCAGCACGGTTACGCGCCGCAGGGCCACTACGGCCATGATGACGGCTATGCCTACGATGATCCCTACCGTCCCGACGCGGCCGATCCCTACGGGGCCCAGCAGTTAGGGTCCGGCCATGGCACGGACGCCGGCTACTACGACGAGGACTATCCCGAGGAGGCCGAAGTGCCGACACGGCGCGGTCCGCGCGCGCTCGTCGTCGTCGGTGCGTTGCTCGGCGCGATCGCACTCGGTGGCGGTCTTGCCTATGGCTACAAGGCTATGACGAGCGGCGGCCGCGAGGGCGGCAAGCTGCCGATCCTGCGGGCCGACAGCGCGCCGACCAAGGCCCAGCCGACCGATCCTGGCGGCAAGCAGGTGGCCCACACGGACAAGAAATTCCTGAACAACCGGCTCGTCGAGGATCGCGGGCCGGCGCGGCCTGTGCCGGTCTCTATCCTGCCGCCGGCGCCGGAGCGCGAGACGGGCGATGGTCCGCGCCGCGTGCCGACGATGGTGGTCAACCGCGATGGCACCATCGCGCCGAGCGGATCGGCGCCGAGTGCGCCGTCGGGCCCGCCGGCGAGCGGTGTACCGGGCCTGCTGATCGACGGCTTTGCCGCGCGCACGCCCCCACCGCAGCGCGAAGCGGCGCCGCCACCGCCTGCGCGCGCTATGCCGGTGGAGGAAGTCGCCCCGGCCGCCCCGCCGCGCCGCGTCGCATCGGCGCCGCCGACATCCGCGATCGAGCCGCCGGCATCGGCCACGCCGGCTCCGGCACCGCGGGTCCAGGATGAGCCGAGACGCCCCGTGCCGACGCGCCAGGCTGCGCGGACGCCCGCGCCGGCACCTGCCGCTTCCGCGCCCGCGCCGAGCTCCGGCTTTGTCGCGGTTCTTTCGTCGCGGCAGACGCATATGGATGCACTGAAGTCGCTGGCCGATATCCAGCAGAAGCATCCGGGTATTCTCAAAGGCCGTGCTGCCGACGTTCGCGAGGCCAACCTTGGCGAGAA
>CAUJKI010000300.1 GCA_963205015.1 Pseudomonadota bacterium | reverse complement strand
CGAGCAGCACGCCGGCCAGCCCGGCGAGGCCGATCCCCAGCGCCGCGATGCCCGCCATGTACGGCTCGAGCGAGATTCCAAGCGCACCGACCATGTCGGGATTCTGCACGCCCGCCCGCACCACGCGGCCGAACGCCGTCTTGTGGAGCAGCAGCCACAGCCCCGCCACGCACAGGACCGCAACCCCGATCAGGATGGTGCGATAGTAGGAATAGCTGAAGTCACCGACCCAGATCTGGCCGCGCAGCTCTTGGGGAATGGCGAACGACATCGGCGCGGCGCCGTAGATCCAGCGCAAAGTCTGCTCGGCCACAAGCGCCAGGCCGAAGGTCAGCAGGAGCGATAGAAGCGGATCGGCCCGGTAGAATGGTCGAAACAGGAAGCGCTCGATCACCACGCCGAGCAAGGCGACGGCAACGGGCGCCACCACGAACGCACCACCGAAGCCGAGATACTCCGCCAGCGTGATGGTGAGATAGGCGCCGATGGCGAAAAAGCCGCCGTGCGCAAGATTGACGACGCCGCCGAGGCTGAAGATCAGCGACAGGCCAAGCGCGATCAAAAGATAATAGACGCCATCGAGCAGGCCGTTGAGCACCTGCTGCACGAACAAAGCTGTCGTCACGTCGGGTCAGCTCCGATGAAGCCCGTCAAACGCCTCGGGGAGCCCGAGAGCTCCCCGAGGACTGCTGGCGCCATACAGCGCCAGGATGGCTTCACGTCATCTTGCAGGCATTCTCTTCTGCCGTTGCGGCGATGACGTCGAGCGGTTCATTCGCGGCGGGAACCGGCGCACTCGGCCGATAGATGTCCCACTGGTTCTTCAGCTCGTTGGCCTTGAGCGCTTCGACCGCGTACATCTCATGCATGAGCTGATGGTCGTACTTGCGGAAGTAGCCGGGGCGCGTCTTGAGCAGGTCGAATTTGGGCTCCTTCTCGAGGTGCTCGATGATCTGCACCGCTTCGATGGACTTCGCGTCGTTCATGGCCTGAGCCAGGATCTTGAGCGCGATATAGTCGCCCCAGGCCTGATTCTCGGGTGGCTTTTTGTAGCGGGTCTGGAAGTCGGCGACGAACTTCTTGGAACCGGCCGTATCGATCAGGTGGTGCCACACGAGCGGCCACATGCCGAAGAAATTGCCCTTGCCCGCGCCCCAGGCGACAGCGGTATCGAAGCCGAAGCCAGCCACCGGGAAGTCGAGACCGAACTCGGAATACTGCTTGAGGAAGTTGGTGATCTGGTTGCCGGCGAGGTTGGACACGACGAGATCGGGCTTGCTGTTCCTGATCTTGGTCAAGATGCTCGAGAAGTCCGACAGATCGGTCGGGACCAGCTCATCGGCGGCGAACTGTCCGCCGTTCTGCTCCATGAATCTCTTGGCGACACGCAGCAGATCATGCCCAAAGGCGTAGTCGGCAGTCAGCGAATACCACTTCTTACCTTTGACCATATTGGCCGCCAGCAGCGACCGCCCGACCGTCTTCACGTACATCGAGTTCTGGCTCTCGACGTGGAACATGTACCGGTTGCAGTTGGAGCCGCGCAGCGCGTCGGAGTTGCCGCCGGTATTGACGAACAGGTTCTTCGTACGCTGCGCGACCTGCGCGATCGTCAGACATGAGGCGGAAGAAATCTCGCCGACGATGCACGCAACCTTGTCGCGCTCGATCATGCGCTCTGCCTTGGTCGATGCCGTCTGCGGATTGACCGAATCTTCCTTGAGCAGCTCGATCTTGCGCCCGAGCACACCGCCAGCAGCATTGATCTCGTCGGCCGCCTGATCGGCCGCCATGACGGCGAAATCACCGAGCACGCCGAGGAAGCCTGTCCGCGGCGTGAGGTGGCCGATCCTTATGACGTCGGCCTGAGCGCGGCTGATGGCCGGGAATCCGGTGATGCTCGCAACGGCGGCTGTCGCACCGGCGCCCTTGATGAGCGCACGACGGGTGGGCCGATAGATCCTTTTCATAGGGCAGTCTCCTCGTGGCGTTTCTCATGTGTGATGGCTGGCCTCTTGAACGGGCCTTGCGGTAGTCTGTGATCACAGTTAGCAACGTATAAAGCCGCTTGTCCAGCCTGGAGACGAAAGGATTGTGGTGAGCAGCCCTGCATACGAGTATGCGCCCCGCGCAACGGCGGGCACGCTCGCCGACCGCGTCTATCGTTCCTTGGCCGACCGCCTGGTGGCCGGGCGTGCGGCGCCTGGCGACAAGCTCTCCTTGCGCGCCGTCGCGGACACGCTCGGCGTTTCCATGATGCCGGTGCGGGCAGCCGTATCGCGCCTAGCCGCGGAGGGTGCGCTCGAGGTCCTGCCGAAGCGCGCCGTGAGGGTGCCGCTGATGCAGGCAAACCAGTTCCACGATATCACACGCGTGCGCATCGAAATCGAAGGCTCCGCCGTTGCGATGGCATGCCAGGGCTGCGATCGCTCGGATCTCGCGGCGATTACCGAATGCGAGCGCGTATTCCGCGGCATCAGCCGCGAGCGGGAGCCCGACCTGGCGCGGGCCGTCGCCGCCAACCAGGCGTTTCATTTTGCAGCTTATCGGGCGGCAAAGTCACCTGAGCTGCTGGCCGTCATCGAGCGCTTGTGGCTGCGCATCGGGCCGATCCTGAACTTCGATCTGCGCGCCTCCCCCGAGCGTCTCAAAATAGGCGACGCGGTACGATGCCATCAGGCGCTTCTTGCCGCCCTGCGATCCGGAGATCCGGATGGCGCACGCACGGCACTTGCGGCAGATATCCGGAGCGCGGCAGAGTTTATCTTATCGAGCGGTCGCCTGGCCTAGATCCGGAAGGCGGCCGCGCTGCAGGGCCTGATGCCGGCTTCATGTCACGTCTTCAGTCTGGCCTGGATTCGGTGACATCTCGGCGGCCTTGCCACTGCGCCCGTTCTCTGCGTCCGCATTCGGCATCGGTGGCCTCTTCGAGAGTATGTTAGGCCACTTGTCGGCGTACTTGCGATTGATCTCGAGCCAGTGGTCCGAGATCATGGGATCAGTATCCGGAAAGATCGCCTCCGCCGGGCATTCCGGAACGCACACGCCGCAATCTATGCATTCATCCGGATGGATGACGAGCATATTCTCGCCTTCATAGAAGCAATCAACCGGACAGACCTCGACGCAGTCCGTGAACTTGCACTTGATGCAGTTTTCGGTGACGACGAAGGTCATGGTCGGACCAGAATCCAGATCGTCGCAAATCCCACGAAAGCGAAGGCCACCGCCAGCGGCACGATCACCATGTGAACCACAGCCGAAGTGCGATCCATCGGGCCGGTATAAGTATCGACCTTGTCGCTATGGCTCGACCACTCTGCAGGGCGCCAGCGCGTGTCATATCGTGCCCGAACGCGCATCATGAGCAGCGGCACAGTGAAAAACATCACGGCGAACCCGATGCTGACGGCGACCGCAAGCATCGCCTCACCGTTACTCATGAACGTGAGCACCGCTGAGGTGAAGGCAATGCCGTAGCACACCATCATGATCGGGCCGGCGGTCGCGAGGAGGCCGTCGTCCTGCTCAATATGAGCTTCTTCCGGAGAGAGTACCTTTACCTTCGAAGTCTTGATGGTGGGAGCAGCGATGCGCGTATCGTGTCTCGGCCGTTCCAGGGTTTCGAGCATGACCTCCTCCTATATGATGCATTACTAATGCATCTTATTGAAAGTTGCTCCTGCCATTAAGATATGTCAAGGATGAATCTAATCCATACTGACGCAGGGCCTCATGCAGCTCACCAAGTTCTCCGACTTCGCTCTCCGTGTTCTCATGTACGTGCACGCCGCAGGCGACCGGCGTGTCACCATCGAGGAAATGGCGGCGTCATATGATATTTCCCGCGCGCACCTCATGAAGGTGGTCAACACGCTGACCCGCACCGGCTATCTGACGGCCGTGCGCGGACGGTCAGGGGGACTGAAACTTGCGCGGCCGGCCGAGGAGATTCGTCTCGGTGCCGTCATCCGTGAGACGGAGCCCGATTTTGCCCTCGTCGAGTGCTTTGCCACGGGCAGCCCGTGCGTCATCACGGGATGCTGCCGCCTGCCGCGGATTCTGCATCAGGCACTCAGTGCATTCCTGGCCACGCTGGATGAGCACACGCTGGCCAGCATTGCTCTCAAGCCCCGCGACTTTCGCGCGATACTGGAGCCTGCCTAGCAGATGCGCTGACGCAACCGCACACAGACGCTACGCACGTTACATCCATAGCGCGGACGCTTGTGTCCGTCGAATGCGCGCCACTCAATGGTGGCGCACGTTCAACGACACCGTGACGATAAAATATATATCCTTGATGCATATTTTGTGGCTAGATGTTGGAAGCGCTCTCAACTATCGGGCTCGATGCATGCTTGGGGCATCCATCTCGCGCTGGACAATGGCATACTTTGCGGCAGCACTGCTGTGTCTGCTCGCGGCATTGACGGCGATGGCCGCGGGCTATGGCTATCCTCTCGCTGGACTGAGGGCGCCCGAGACACTTGTCGTCGTCCATCTCGGCGCGATCGGCTGGCTCAGCCTGCTCATGCTTGGTGCGCTTTTCCAATTCGTACCGGTCCTTGTGGGGCAACCACTGCGCAACCCGGCGCTTGTTCTGCCGGCCCTGCTGAGCCTTCTCATGGGCCTCAGCCTTCTGCTGGGAGGCTTTCTGCGTCTTGCTGGTGTTGTAGAGATCGAGTTTCCGCTGCTCGCACTGGGTGGTGCTTTTCTCATCGTCGGCTTCGCCACCGCCATGTGGCCGCTGACGCGCACCATTCTCGACGCGCCGCTGCTGACGTTGCCGACCCGGTTTGTCGTCACGGGGCTCGCGTGCCTTGTCGGGACGTTCCTGATGGGCATCAGCTTCTCATGCGTGCTGTCCGGCGTGGCGGCCGCGCCAGCGCTTGTCGAGCTGCACACGCACGCCGTTCCGTATCACGCGCTCGCCGGCTTCGGCGGCTGGCTGACCTGCACCGCCATTGGCGTCAGCTACCGGCTGCTCCCGATGTTCATGTTGTCGCCGGACACCGAGCGCGCGAGTGGACGCATAGCCTGGTGGAGCCTCAGCGCGGCGCTGCTCCTCGTCGTTGCCGTGATGCCGCTCATGATAATGTTCGGCGCAATGGCTGGTGCCGCGGCAGTCGTCGTCCCACTTGCTGGTGCTCTCGCGATCACGGCTCTCAGCCTTTACGGCCTTGACATGGTCCACCTCTACAGGACCCGCAAGCGGCGCAGGATCGAACTGAACGTCAAGGCCGCCGGAAGTGCCATTCTCGCGTTGTATGGCGGTGCCTTTCTGTTCGTGATTGCTGCCCTGCGCGGCACACTCGACGTGCACGCCGGCGCCATCACGTATCTGGTCGCACTCGGCTGGCTCTCCGGACTCGGTCTCTCTCAGCTTTACAAGATCGTGCCGTTCCTGACGTGGCTCGAATGCTACGGCCCTGTCATGGGTCGGAAGCCGACGCCGCGTGTGCAGGATCTCGTCGTCGAACGACGCGATGGACCATGGTTCATTCTCTACTTTGCCGGTGTCGTCGCCGGCACAGGTGCGCTTCTCGGCGAAATCCCCGGCCTGTTCCGCGCCGCAGCCGCGGCAACGCTTATTGCCGTGATCGCGATCGTTACCGAGCTGGTGCTCGCACGCCGCCTGCACAATGTCGCACCCGGAGCGCGACTTCCTGAAGGGGCGCGTTTGCCACGACTGTTTCTGCCGGCAGAGATCGACCGCTGATCCAAACTGGAGCGTGTCATGAGCATTCCGCATCGCGATCTCGATGTTCGCCCCATCCTCCGGGCTGGAGGAGAGCCGTTCAGCGTGATCATGGAGGCAGTCGAGGCGCTGACGCCGGGCCAAAGCCTGCGACTTCTTGCGACCTTCAAGCCGATCCCGCTGTTTCAGGTTCTCGGCGCACGGGGGTTTACGCCTTCAGCCCGCGAGATCGGCAATGGCGACTGGGAGGTCATCTTCGCGCCGAGCGGCAGCGCAGAACCGCACGAGATGCCTGAGCCACAAATGTCACAGCCAAGTGGCGCCGACGCCTGGCCGCCTCCCACAATCGAATTGGATAATCGTGATCTCGATCCGCCGGAACCTCTGGTGCGCACGCTCGAAGGCGTCGAGCAGCTCCCTCCCGGCGAGACGCTCGTCGCCCTGTTGCCGCGCGAGCCGCTGTTCCTGTTCGATGAACTCAAGGCGCGCGGCTATTCGTGGCGCGGGAGCCTGGAGCTCGACGGCTCTTATCGCATCGTGATCCATGCCGACGGTCCCGGGAAGAAATCGCCATGAGTCCAGAGGATCGGGAGGCACTGATGACCGAAATCCGCAATGCACTGAGCATCGTGATCGATCCCGAACTCGGCGAGAGCCTCATCGAGCTCGGCCTGATCTATGAGGTGGCCGTGAGTGACGACGGCACAGCGCAAATTGTCATGACCACGACGACGCCAGGGTGTCCCGCAACGGCTTTCCTCATGGATGCGGTGCGAGCCGCCGTAAGCGAGGTGGATGGGCTGCACCACATTGATCTGCGCCTGAGCTACGAGCCGCCGTGGACCCCGCAGATGGCTTCGGAAGCGGTCCGGCAGAGGCTCAGCGGCGGCGGAGGCTTGTACGCATCGCCCACCGGCCAGTGAGGCGTGACGAAGCGCACACGTTCTGTTTGCTGATGCGCAAAGAAGGCCGGCTCCCGCCGGGACTAGGGTTGCATCCACTGCCAGGAGAGGCTCCGAGATGCAGGAACGATATCACGACGACATGACGATGGATGAGATCATGCAGCGTTGGCCCGCAACGGTCCACGTCGCGCTCCGCCATGGACTGTTGTGCATCGGATGCCCGATCGCCTCATTCCATACGGTCGACGATGCAATCCACGAGCACGGTCTCGACGAGGAGACGTTTCGCCGTGATCTCCTCGCCGCGATCGAAGAGCCCGCCCACGAGCTAGTCCTTGTCCAGTCGCCCCTCGGCCAACAGTAGCAGGCGATGCGGAGCGACGATCGTCACCTGCTGACGTGCACTCTTGACGAGACCCTTTTGCTCCCAGGCAGTGAGCAGGCGACTGACCGTATGCAGCGTCGTCCCTGTCATCTCGGCAATGTCCTGCCGCGATATCGGAAAATCGATCAGGATGCCTTCGCTTGATTTCTTGCCGGTCTGCTGGGTGAGCCGCAGCAAAGCATGAGCGACCCGGCGCTCGACCTGTTCCGTTGCCATCTCGACGACCTGGGTCTGCACGTCATCGAGCCGCTGGCCGATCATCTTGTAGGTATTGGTCCCGAAGCTCGGGAAGGCAGCGGCGAACTCCGGCCACTGGCGGCCCGGCCACGCAAGGACCACGCAATCGACGACCGCAATTGCACTTGCAGGGTATGTGTTGCGCCCCAGAGCCTGGGCAATGCCGAGCACTTCACCCGGCACGATGTAGCGCACGATCACCTGCTGACCGTCCGGTGTCGTCTTGACGACGCGCACCCGCCCGTCGAGCAAAACGAAGAACGATGTCGCCTCGCCGCCCTGCTCGAAGACGAAGCCATCCTTCGCGATGCGTCGGGACGTCGCGCTTTCCAGTATCTTGTCGAGATCGGCAGGCGCAATGCCGGCGAACAGCGGCAGGCTGTTGATCAAAGAGCGATCGAGACGACCCAACGGCATACTCCTGATTTTTGGCGACTGTCACATGGCCAATCGCATGTGACAAGCATTCCCGAGGCAGCTCTCTGGACCTTCTGTTTGTGATTTCGCAACGTGCGCCGCCCGCGCTTGGCGTACCAAGATAATGACACTAGGAAAGGTGTCACGCAGAAAGGCAATGATCATGAAACGGACAATCGCAATGGCGGCCCTCGCGGCGATGATGCTCGCGGGTGGCGCACAGGCGGCCGAGCACGAAGTCCTCATGCTCAACAAGGGCGAGAAGGGGGCAATGGTGTTTGTACCCGATATGGTGAAGGCTGCGCCGGGCGACACAATTCGCTTCGTGCCGACCGACAAGTCGCACAACGCCGAAGCCATCAAGGGCATGCTTCCTCCGGGCGCCGAGATCTTCAAGAGCAAGATTAACGAGGACTTCAGCATCAAGCTGACCGCTGAGGGTATCTACGGCGTTAAATGCACGCCGCACTACGGCATGGGCATGGTCGCGCTGATCCTGGTCGGCAATCCGGTGAACCTCGAGGAAGCCAGAGCGGTGACGCACCCTGGCAGAGCGAAGAAGATCTTTGAGGATCTCTTCACGGCGGTGCCGGTCGATTGATCGGGGGCAATCCACCAAAGCCGTCGCCAGGGGGGCCGGGCAGGTCAAGGACCTGCCCGGCCTCTTTGCTGCGGCTAACGGCAATGCGTAGACGACCTGTACGGAACTATGAGATGAGGCCAAACAGCATCCAGCCCCAAGCCGATCTCGATGCGCTCGTCCGCCGGTTGTACGAGGCTTGCCACCCTGATGACACCTTCGACGACTTCCTGTGTCGTGGGGCTTTCTCCCTTCAGGACCGCTGTCTCCTTCGAGCTTGGCGCGCGGGCGTCGAGCAGCAGAGAGACAAGTCGCCCGTGGAGAAGCAAACAACCGCCGCACCTCTCGGCGCGGCGGTTGTAGACGCTCATGCCTGAGCCTGGCTTCAGCCTCTTGCAATTCCTCGCCACAAGCGGCGTGCAAGTGATGGCGCAGGGTCCTTGACGAGCCTGAAGCCGAGGTTATCGGGAGCCATGCCGGCGGCGCAGCCTCCGCTCTTGCCGTCGCGGAGGAAGTTGGTCATGTAGCCGCGATGCCGGCCGCTCGTGACACGCACGCCGCAGTTCTCGATCCGTTGCGTAGGCTCGCCGGCAGCGTCGACATGGGTCCGCGTGTAGCAGGTGCTGGTCCACTCCCACACGCTGCCGGCCATGTCATGGAGGCCATGGCTGTTCTTGCCGAAGTGGCCCCTTGCCTTGGGTGTGGCGTCGCGCGCCTCGCGTGCATTGTACTCACGATAGGCGGCGATCCATCGTGCGGCTGGGTTGCTGGCTTCGTCTTCGACACCGGTAAGCACATCATCGCCGAACCGCTCTGCTGCCGCGAAGGACCATTCCTCATCCGTCGGTAAGCGCCAGCTCTCACCGGTCTTCGCGGACAGCCAGTCCGCATAGGTCACGGCATCCAGATAGCTGACACCCGTCACCGGAAGATTGTTTGCAGCACCTGAGCTGTCGGCTGGCTGGCAAGCACCGTCGGCGACACAGGCGGCATACTCTGCGACGCTGACCTGGTAGGTCATGATCTCGACCGGCCGCTGCAGGCGCGTCTCGAGTCGAGGTCCGTCTATGGTCCGCCCAGCCTTCAGGAACTCACCCGGCCGGCGATAGGCAAAGCTTGCGGGCTTGATCGATACAGTCTCGATGGCAGCGCGCGGCGCCATCCGATCGATCCGCGGCAGCAGGGCGATGCCCGTCGCAAGCGCACTCGCGGCAACGACGACGGCGGTGGCAGTCTGAAGTTTCATGACACAGGCTTCTCGAATGGAAGCGGCCCGCCTCCGGGAAGAAGGGCGGGCCGCCAGCGGGCCAACGAGGCAGTCCGCCCTGGAGAAAGTGTTAGTTGGTCCGGATCGGTCCAGGCGCGGAGACCTGGGTCATCAGGTCGTCATTCCACTTGCCGTCAACCACGACGTGTGCGGTCGCGCCGAGTTCAGCCGCCTCGATAAGGTTGTGGTTCACGTAGGCATAGACGCCCGGCTGGAGGAAGGTGTAGAGCGCCGCTCCCGCAGATCCGCCGCGGATGAACCACGTCTCGAGATCCTTGGCCGGTGGGTTTGCGAACTTGCCCTCTTCCCACACGTAGTCGCCGTGGCCGCCGATGAGGTGGGGACGCGTATCGCGGTTGGCCTGGGAATGGACAAACAGGACCGTCTGCCCGACCTTGGCCTTCATCGCATCCTTGCCAGTCAGCGCGCCAACCCGGCCGTTGAAGACGACATGGGTCGGGATCAAGCCGCGCATGGCCTTGAGCGTTTCAGGGAAGCTGTCCCCAAGCGTCTTGTAGTTGATGAACTTCCCGTTGGCGTCGCGCGGAATATAGAACTCGTTCTCGCCGATATAGTAGACGGTGTCGTAGCGCAACGGTCTGCCCTTTTCGTCCTTCAGGCCGTCGCGCGGCAGGATCATGATCGTCCCGCTCATGCCGGTGACGACGTGCCAGGGGATCATGCCCTTCGGCGCGCAGTGATAGACGAAGGTGCCGGTTCGCGTTGCCTTGAAGCGCAACTTGACCTCCTCGCCGGGATTGACGTCAGTCAGCGCGGCACCACCCAGCGCACCCGTGGCGGCATGGAAGTCGATGTTATGCGGCATCTCGTTGGTTGCCGGATTGATGAGCGTCAGCTCGACGTAATCGCCTTCGTGGACAACCATCATCGGGCCAGGGATGGAGCCATGGAAGGTCATGGCCTGAAGGGTCGTGCCTTCGTCATCGATGACGACCGGCTTCTCTTGGATGGTCATCGTGAATTCGACGATCTTCGGGCCCCCCTTAGCCACCTGCTCATGCTCGTGGACAAACGGAGGAGGCACCAGGGTCACCTTCTTGCGGGGAAGCTTCGCAATAGTGGCGCTCCCCTGCGCGGCGGCGGGAGTTCCCGGCATTGCGGCGACGATGGCGGCGCCGGCAGCGCTCAAAAGTGTGTCGCGTCTGGTCAACATGACCTGTCTCCTTCGTGAGCTTGGTCTTGCCCTGTTGTTACAGAGACAAGATAGGTGCAGCGCAAAATCGTCTCTTTGTGCTGCAGCAAACTCCCGGCCGATTGCCGATGTCGGGCGGCCATCAGCAGGCCTTCTCGCGGCACGCGTCTCCCTCGTGTGCGCGGAATGACGGCGCTTAACCGAAGTCAAGGAGCGAAACGAAGCGCACGCTCAGTTTCATCCAATTAGCTTCGGCAAGGAGCCAGTCATGGCGAATGCAGGACAACAACCACCCCACGAGCCGGTTGCGCCTCCAGCGCACATTCCGGCCATGCAGCGGGCCCTCGACAACCCGTTTCTGCTCCTCTTTCTCGGAGTCACGATCCCGACCGTCTTCTACATTCTCTGGGGGCTCATCGAGCTGACCCAGATGCCGATTGCGAAGTGAGGAGGGCGAGCTGTGGCTATCCATCCTCCCGAGAGGCGCGTCTGGTGGAACGAACCCATCGAAAAGGACGAGATCATCTGGATCGTGATCGCCTTCCTATGGGGCCTCGTGATGTTCGGCGCGATGGTCTACTGGCACATCGAAGGGCGTCAGAACCTTTCCACTCAAGCCTACCGCATAGATCCGGCGCTATTTGAGAAGCGCACCGCGGAGTTCACAAAGCAATTCAAGGTTCGCGAGGAGGGCACGACCGGCATTCCGGTTGCCCGCCCGATGGCAGGTGGCGATGTCTACATGCTGGCCCGGCTGTGGGAGTGGTGGCCGGTTCTGGAACTCGAGAAAGGCCGCAGCTATCGCCTGCACCTGTCGTCCCTCGACTGGCAGCATGGCTTCTCGCTTCAGCCAGTGAATATCAACATTCAGGTCCATCCCGGCATCGAGCACGTCATCACGATGACGCCGACCGAGACGGGAACATTCAGCGTCGTGTGCAACGAGTTCTGCGGCATCGGCCACCACACGATGGTCGGCCGCATCCATGTCGTCGAGCCCGGATCAACGGCCGGCAGCAAGCCACAGTGAGGGGATCAAGCCATGGCCATGGCAACTGCTGAGACGGGTGTGATCGGCGGCGTCGCCGCAAGGTTTCGCACATGCCCCGCCAGTGGACTCAAGATCGATCTGGCCGCCCAGCGGCTGATCAAAGCGAACGCCGTCGCTGCTGTCGTGTTTCTGGCGATCGGCGGGATCTTCGGCCTGATGGTGGCGCTGACGCGCTGGCAAGCCGTGCATCTGCTGCCTGCCGACATGTTCTATCTCGTACTCACAGCACACGGCCTCGACGTCCTGCTGCTGTGGATTCTCTTCTTCGAGATGGCGGTGCTCTATTTTGCCTCAGCCGTTTTGCTCAACTGCCGCCTGGCAGCGCCGAGAATCGCCTGGCTGGGGTTCGCGCTCATGTTGGGCGGCGGTCTGCTCACGAACATCACCGTCCTTCAGGGACAGTCCAGCGTGATGTTCACCAGCTACCCCCCGCTCCAGGCGCATCCAAACTTCTACTTGGGCCTTATCCTGTTTGCGGTCGGTGCACTGCTCGGTTGTCTCGTCTTTCTCGGCACGCTCGTCATTGCCAAGGAAGAGAAGACTTACGAGGGCTCCGTTCCTCTCGTCACTTTCGGCGCATTGACCGCGTGCATCATTGCGATCTTTACGATCGCATCCGGCGCCATCATCCTGGTCCCGACCTGGCTCTGGTCCATCGGCTACATCTCCGAGATCAACACGGTGATGTACAAGCTCGTCTGGTGGGCCATGGGGCACAGCTCCCAGCAAGTCAACGTCGCCGCCCACGTCTCGATCTGGTACGCGATCATCGCCATCCTGCTTGGCGCCAAGCCACTATCGGAAAAGGTGAGCCGGACCGCATTCTTCCTCTACATTCTGTTCCTGCAGCTCGCCTCTGCCCACCATCTCCTTGTCGAGCCGGGCGTCAGTGCCGAATGGCGCGTCTTCAACACATCATACTTCATGTACATGGCCGTGCTCGGCAGCATGATCCATGGCATGACGGTCCCCGGTGCAATCGAGGCCGCCCAGCGGCGCAATGGCTATACGCGCGGCGCCTTCGAGTGGCTGCGAAAGGCACCATGGGGAAATCCCGCCTTCTCTGGCATGTTCCTCTCGCTCGTCATGTTCGGTTTTCTCGGCGGCATCTCCGGTGTCGTTCTCGGCACCGAGCAGATCAACATCATGCTGCACAACACGCTCTACGTGCCGGGCCATTTCCACGCCACGGTCGTTGCCGGCACCACGCTCGCTTTCATGGCTGTCACCTACCTGCTGTTGCCACTTATCTTCCAGCGCCAGGTCATATGGCCGAGGCTGGCGAAGTGGCAGCCGTACCTCTTCGGCATCGGCGTCGCCGGCATCTCGCTCTTCATGATGGGTGCAGGCACGCTCGGCGTCGCGCGTCGGCACTGGGATGTCGCATTCTCTGACGCAGCCCTGTCCTTCGCATATCCCGCCGCAGCCTTCCTGATGCTGGCGCTCAACGGCTTGTCCGCAATTCTCGCAGCGACCGGCGGCGCGCTGTTCGTCGTCCTCGTCGTGGCCAGCGTCCTGTGGGGCAAGCCGGTGGACGAGACGAACATCATCGAATCCCTCGGGCCCATGCCGCAGCGTCAGGTTGGTGACGCGGTAGCAAGCTATGGCAACGCGGGGACTTGGAAGCTGCCGGGCACGTACATTCTCGTGTCGGTCTTCTTCACGGCCTTCGTCCTCTACTACTTCGTGAACTGGAAGTACCTCTCCCAGCTCTGGCCGATGGGCTAGGCCGGCCTGGATGCGGGAACCTGGAGGAGCGACGATGAACAGGGTTGATGCCGCTGCAGCCATGCTCCCGGAGCGGCTGAGCACCCGGGAACTCGTGGGGATCTTCAAGCCGCGCATTGCCGTGTCGATTATGCTCAGCGCTATCGGCGGCTTGGCGATCTCCCCTGGATTGCTGCCGGAAATGTGGCGCATAGCCGCCGTGGCTATCGCCGTGCTTTTGGCAGCCGGTGCTGCAGGTGCCTTCAATCAGTGGGCCGAGGCCGACCTCGACGCACACATGGCCAGAACGTCGGATCGACCGTTCGCGTCCGGCCGTCTGGACACAAGCTGGTCCTGGCTCGGCGGCATCGTCCTGCTTCTCGCGCTTGCCGTTGCCATGGCCGGAGCCGCTGGCAATGCCTGGGCCGCGCTCTACACGTTCATGGGCGCCTTCACATATGCTGTCGTCTACACCCTCTGGCTGAAGCGGCGCACCTCTCTCAACATCGTGGTCGGAGGCCTTGCCGGCAGCTTTGCTGTTCTGACCGGGGCCGCTGTCGTCGACCCGCAGCTGTCGACCGAAGCGATCCTGCTTGCCGTCGTCCTCTTTCTTTGGACGCCGCCGCACTTCTGGAGCCTGGCGATCGCCACGCGTGATGACTACGCTGCCAATCTCGTTCCGATGTTGCCTGTCATACTGGGCGATCGTGCCAGCGCACAGCTCGTCCTTGCGCATGCGGTCGCATTGTCGCTCATTGCACTTGTGCCCGCCGGATTTGGCATGGGGCTGATCTACCTCGGGTTCGCAGTTGCGGGCGGCGGGCTCTTCACCGCCACAAGCATTCTGCTCGCGAGCGAACCAACACGTCGCAATGCCCTGCGGAACTTCTTCGCATCTCTGGCACAGCTTCTCCTGCTGCTGACCGGCATCGTGCTGGATCGATGGCTGCTCGGATCCTTAGCATGAGACGCGCTCTTGTTGCGCTGGCGCTGGCCTTGAGCCTCATGCCGCTCAACGCGTCGGCCACTAGCAACGCCGAAAATGCCGTCGCCTTGTCGCAGGCGGCTCTCGGCCAGCAACTACCCGATCTTGTGCTGACCGACACCAACGGCCGCACGGTGCGGCTTTCCGACTATCGTGGCAAACCCCTGCTGATCAGCATGATCTACACCGGCTGCGTCGACGTCTGTCCGACCCTGCTCGAAAGTCTCCATCCGGCCGTCGAGGCCGGACGCCGGACCCTCGGCGAGGACAGCTTCGCCGTCATCACGGTCGGCTTCGACATCCGCAACGATACGCCGGAGCGTCTGCGCCTTTTCGCGCGCGCGCGAGGCGTCGATCTGCCCAATTGGAGCTTCCTTGCGGCAGACGAGAGCAATCTCGACGCGCTCGCGAAGGCGGTCGGCTTCGGTATCTACAGCCGTGCTGGAGGCTTTGATCATCTGGCGCAAGTCAGCCTCATCGATGCAGAGGGGCGCGTCAGCCAGCAGATCTACGGTGCCATTTTCGAGCCACCCATCATCATCGATCCACTCAAGGCACTCGTCTTCAGGCGCAGCGAGCCCCTGCGCTCCCTCGACGTACTGGTCGACCGCATCCGCTATTTCTGCACCGTCTACGATCCCAAATCCGGTCGCTACTATTTCAACTATTCGCTGTTCGTCAGCATTGGGATCGGGCTCATCAGCTTCAGCTTGATCGTTTTCGCACTCATGAAGGAGTGGTGGCGCGCCACCGGCGGTCGGATAGGGCGCTTACGATGAACGTTCTCCGGCATTCTATCCGCCGGGTCTTCGACGCGGCCGAGGGTGGGCTCAACAAGGCGTTTCCGCCGGACTGGAACCCGTTGCTGAATCTCGGCGCGCTCGGCTTCTTTTTCTACTGGGTGATCACGGTCAGCGGCATCTACCTCTTCATATTCTTCGAAACCACCGTCCACGACGCCTATACCTCGGTCGAGTACATGACACGTGACCAATGGTACGCGGCGGGCGTCATGCGGAGCCTGCATCGCTACGCATCCGACGGGCTGATTGTTGTCGTGATCGCGCATCTGCTGCGGGAGTTCTCATTGGATCGCTACCGCGGCGTGCGCTGGTTCAGCTGGGTGACCGGCGTCCCCGTCCTGGTGCTCATCTTCGTGGCCGGCATCACCGGCTACTGGATGGTCTGGGACACGCTTGCGCAGTACGTAGCGCTGGTCACGACGGAGTGGCTCGACAAGCTGCCGATTTTTGGCGCGGCGATCGCGCACAACTTCTTTGCTCCCGACACGCTCGAGAGCCGCTTCTTCACGCTCATGGTCTTCATGCACATAGCCGTGCCGCTCATCGCACTGCTCATTCTCTGGGTGCACCTCCAGCGCGTGACCAAGCCGCGCATCAATCCGCCACGCGGCCTTGCCGTCGGTACCTTCCTCGCGCTGCTCGCACTGTCGCTCGTGCACCCCGCCACGAGCCAGGGGCCGGCTGATCTCGCCAAAGTGCCGGCAG
>CAUJKI010000299.1 GCA_963205015.1 Pseudomonadota bacterium | reverse complement strand
CTGATCGCCCTGGGCGGCACACCCGTGAACATGCCGCCTCCGCAAATCACGGACGCCGTGACCAAGGGTGTGGTCGATGGCGCCATGGCCGCCTGGGAGCTCGTGCCGTCGGTCAAGCTCGAGGAAGTCACCAAGTTCCATACCGAGTCGCCGCTCGGCGAACCGGGCTTCAGCTCACAGGCCATGAGCTTGCTGATGAACAAGAAAAAATACGAAAGCCTGCCTGCCGATCTGAAGGCGGTGATCGATCGCAACAGCGGGGCTGCGCTGGTGGAAGCGGCCGGTATCGCCTGGGACAAGGCCACTGACGCGGCGCGCAAGAAGGCGTTGGCGCGCGGCAATACCGTCATCGTGATCAAGTCGGCCGACTATGCACCGATGCGCAAGGCCGGCGCCTCGGTCGAACAGGAGTGGATCAAGGAACTCTCCGGCAAGGGGCTGGACGGGGCCAAGCTCGTCAAGGCCGCGCACTAGATCGGCGCACGCCACACCAGCAAGAGACCCCGACCCCGTGATCCGTCAGGAACAGGCGCAGTCTGTCATGACCGACGCTGTTGCCGATGCGCTGAACGATGAAGAATCCGACGGGCCAGACCGCCCGCTGAGGCGGTCGCTGGAGCGCCTCTCGCAGATCCTGGCGCTCGCCGGCGGGGCCGTCTTTCTGGCGCTGGTGGCGATGTCGATCGTCTCCATCGTCGGTCGCAAGCTGTTCAGCGCGCCAATCCAGGGCGATGTCGAACTGCTGCAGATGGGCGCAGCGATCGGGGCTGCCGCTTTTCTGCCCTATTGCGAAATCCGCGATCGCCACATCAAGGTGGAAGTGCTCAGCGGCTGGATGCCGGCCGGGATCCGGATGTGGCTGGATATCGTCGCCCACCTGGCGCTTGCCGTGATGGCCCTCATGCTGACCTGGCGCACCGGTCTGCAGACGCTGGACATCCGCGCCTCGGGAGAAGTGTCCACCTTGCTGTCGGTACCCATCTGGATACCGGTCGCGCTGCTGGTCCCCAGTTTCGCACTGCTGACCGTCAACGCGGTCTATCGATCGGTGCTCGTGGCACCAGGCAGTGGGGTCCGTCCATGAGCGGACTGGCTGTCGGCGGATGGATCTTCGTCGGACTCATGGTCGCGATGGTGGTGCGCCTGCACGTGGCGACGGCCATGTTCGCTGCTGGCGCTGCCGCCTTCCTGATCATGAACGAGGGCGACGCCAACGCGTTGCTGTTCACCATCAACAACCTCGCTTACGCACGCCTGTCCAATTACGATCTGGCGGTCGTTCCACTGTTCATCCTGATGGGGCAGTTTGCAACGTATGGGGGATTGTCCCAGGCGCTGTTCCGCTGCGCGGCCGCCTTCATCGGACACTGGCGCGGAGGCCTCGCGATGGCCGCCACCCTTGCCTGTGCCGGGTTCGGCGCCATCTGCGGATCATCGCTGGCCACTGCGGCAACCATGGGGCAGGTGGCGCTGCCGGAACTCAGGCGTAATGGCTATTCGGGCGCGCTTGCGACGGGCGTTCTGGCGGCCGGCGGGACGCTCGGCATTCTCATTCCGCCCTCGATCGTGCTCGTCATCTACGCCGTGCTGACTGAGCAGAATATCGTCAAGATGTTCATGGCGGCGCTGATCCCCGGCATTCTCGCGGCAATCGGCTACGTGATCACGGTCTCGATCTTCGTGCGCCTGTCGCCGTCTTCGTCCGGTGCGCTCGCACCGCGCAAGAGCATGGCCGAGCGCTGGCAGTCGCTGAAGGGCGTGTGGCCTGTCGCGACAATCTTCGCGCTCGTCCTCGGCGGCATCTATCTCGGCTGGTTCACGCCCACCGAAGGCGCCGCTGTGGGCGCCGTTGCCACCGGCGTTTATGCGCTCGGAACGGGGCGCCTCGATTGGCCGACCTTTGCGACGTGCATACTCCAGACGGCCGTTGCGTCTGCCATGATCTACTTCATCATCCTCGGCGCTGCGGCCTTCAACACGTTCCTCGCCCTGACCCAGCTCCCGCAGGCTGCTGCCGATTGGGGGCGGACATCGGGCCTCTCGCCGATGGCCATCCTGACGCTGATCTTGATCGTTTACATCATCCTCGGCTGCATCATGGATTCGCTTTCCATGATGCTGCTCACGATCCCTGTCTTCTATCCCGTGGTGATGGCACTCGATTTCGGCCTGAACGCGGAGGAGACCGCGATCTGGTTCGGCATTCTCGTGCTGATCGTCGTCGAGGTGGGGCTCATCACGCCACCCGTGGGGCTCAATCTGTTCATCATCAATTCGATGGCGACGGGTGTGCCGATCAACGACACTTATCGCGGCGCCTTCCCGTTCGTGCTGAGCGACATGGTGCGCACCGCCATCCTGGTGATGTTTCCTGCGATCACGCTCTGGCTGGTGCGAGTCGGGTTCTAGCTCAATAGGTCGCGAACATCTCACGGATACGGGCGGGATCGCGCGTCTCGGTGAGCGCGAGGGCGAGCAGGATGCGCGCCTTCTGCGGGTTCAGATTGTCCGCGGCGATGAGCCCTGCTTCGCGCAGCTTCGAGGATGCAAAAGCGCGCCCCGAGCCGACGCGCGTTGCGAGTGCCACGACGATGCCCGCGCCGACGGCTTCCTTCAGCACGGCGAACTCGGCGGGCGTCAGCATGCCGGGCGCGAAGGCGGCGGCGACGATGCCCTTGGCACCGGCGGCGATGAAGGCGCGCGCCGCGGCGCCGTCACTGCCCGCATAGGAATAAGCGATGTCGACGCGCGGAAGGGCATCGAGCGCGCGGATATCGAACTCCGTGCCGGGCGCGACGCGCCGGAGCGGGCGGCGGTAGAACGAGATGCGATCGCCGTCGGCGTGGCCGAGAATGCCGAAGTCGGGGCTGCGAAATGTGTGCAACCGGCCGGTCGACGTCTTCGTGACCTCGCGCGCCGCCTGGATCTCGTCATTGAGGCAAACGAGCACGCCGAGGCCCCGCGCCTCGGGGCACGCGGCCGTGCGCACGGCATTGACGAGGTTCAAGCCCGCGTCCGAGGAGAGCGCGCTCGCTGGGCGCTGTGCGCCGACGACCACGATCGGCACCGTGACCCTGGCCGTGAGCGAAAGGGCGTAGGCGGTTTCCTCGAGTGTTGCCGTTCCGTGCAGGATGACGATCCCAGCGAGGTCCGGATGATCGGCGACGGCCTTCTCGGTCGCCAGCACGAGCGCCTTCCACTCGGGAAACGAAACTGCCGAGGAGGGCACGGCCTTGAAGCGGACAGGAATGACCTCGGCGACCTCGCCCACCTCCGGGTAGCGCGCGATGACCTCGTCCGCCCCCAGCATATGACCGGTGGATGTGTACTCGAACATGTCGAGCGGCCCCACGCTGCTGATTGCCGTGATCGTGCCGCCGGTTCCGATGACGGCGACCTTGGGTTTCACACTCATGATGGTCTCGCGCTCCGGTCAGGCTTTGCACAACGAATGAGGGCGGACCGAGTGGCCCGCCCCTGTCTCTCCGCACGGTGGCCCCTGCCGTGCGGCAGGGGGTGCACTCAGTGGGCGGCTGGCACACCCGCTGCCCAGACGTAGATGCAGGCAAAGAGGAAAAGCCAGACCACGTCGACGAAGTGCCAGTACCAGGCCGCAGCCTCGAAGCCGAAATGCTGCTTGGGCGTGAAGTGGCCCTTCAGCGCGCGGGCGAGGCAGACGGCGAGGAATATCGTGCCGATGATCACGTGCGCGCCGTGGAAGCCGGTCGCCATGAAGAACGTGGCGCCGTAGATATGGCCTGAGTAGTTGAATGCCGCATGGCCGTACTCGTAGGCCTGCAGCGCCGTGAAGAAGGCGCCGAGGATGACGGTCAGCGTCAGGCCCCAGATGAGGCCCTTGCGGTTGTTCTCGAGCAGCGCGTGGTGCGCCCAGGTAACCGTCGTGCCCGAGAGCAGCAGGATCAGCGTGTTGACGAGCGGCAGGCCCCACGGATCGAACGTCGCGTGGAAGTTGTCCGAGGGCTTGGGCGGCCACACGCCACCCGTCAGGGCGTTACGCTCCACCATGCCGATGACCTGATCGCTGTTCTGCAGCGGATGCACCGCGCCGGGGAACAGAGAGGCGTCGAAGAAGGCCCAGAACCAGGCGACGAAGAACATCACCTCGGAGGCGATGAACATGATCATGCCGTAGCGCAGGTGGATCTGCACGACGGGCGTGTGGTCGCCCGCGTGCGCCTCCTTGATCACGTCACGCCACCACATGAACATTGTATAGATGACGCCCATGACGCCGATGGCGAAGAGCCAGGAGCCCTTCATGCCGAACACGCCGGCGCCGCCGTTCATGGACTTCATCCAGACGATGAGGCCGACGGCAAGCGTGAACCCGGACACCGAGCCCACGATCGGCCAGGGGCTTGGATTGAGGAGATGATAGTCATGATGCTTGGCGTGGGCGTCGGCCATTCCGTTGAGCTCCCTTGTCCCCGTCTCGTCCTCTCGCGCGCGCGGCGCTTCGATCTCAAGTCCCTTGCCCCGGCCGGGCCGGCGCTGGCTTGTCCTTGGTCGCGGCTGCCGAGGCGGCCGGCTTCTTTACCTCGTAGAACGTGTACGACAGCGTGATCGTCGTGAGCCGCGAGGCATCCGGATCCTTGGAGATCTCAGGGTCGACGAAATAGCTGACCGGCATATCCAGGGACTCGCCCGGCTCAAGGCGCTGCTCCGTGAAGCAGAAGCAGGCGAGCTTGTTGAAATAGATGCCGGCCTGCTCGGGAGCGACGTTGTAGGTCGCGGTGCCGACGATCGGGCGGTCCGAGGTGTTGGTAACGCGGTAGAAGGCGAGCCCATTCTCGCCGATGGGGAGCGTCTGCGGTCCGGAGACGGGCGCGAATTCCCAGGGAAGGCCGCCGCCGACATTGGCGTCGAAGCGCACGGTCATGGAGCGGGCGAGCGTTGTGGAGGCCGCGCGCTCGGCACGCTGTGTGGTGCCGCCGTAGCCAGTGGCCCGGCAGAGGAGGTCATAGAGAGGGACGGACGCGTAGGCAAGGCCGAGCATGCCGGCGACCATGCCGGCGCAGACGACCGCCACGCGGCGGTTGCGCGCGCCCATGGCAGTGGCTGCATCCTCGGGTTTCTCCTGCATCGCGCTCATAGTGTCCTTGCTCAACTCCGCATCGTGCGGCGCGTGCCGCGTAGATTTCCAGTCCTTGCCGGCGCTCAGAGCGGCCGGTTCAGCACATTGCCGCCGAGGCGCACCAGCGTCGCGACGTAGAACAGCAGCACGAGCGCCCCGAGCGCCAGCCCTATCGCGATCGAGCGCATCCGTTGCCGGCGCTTTGCCTCCTGCTCGTTCTGCTCACCCACATCCGCTCCTTGACCTCAGCTCACGAGGCCCGCCGCGAGGCGCTCGACGAGCAGCACCGCGAACAGGCCAAAGAGATAGAGGATCGAAAATCCGAATAGGCGCCTGGCGATCTGAAGGCGCTCTCCTTCCTCGTCCGCGCGCCAGAGGCTGAGCGCGAGGCTGAGGAAGATGCCGCCGAGGACCGTCGAGGCGATGGCGTAGGCGGGACCGCCGAGACCAATGACCGCCGGCACCACGCCGAGCGGCACGAGAAGCGCCGAGTAGATCACGATCTGGCGGCGCGTCTCCTTCTCACCCGCGACGACCGGTAGCATGGGGACACCCGCGCGCTCATAGTCGCCGGCGCGAAAGAGCGCGAGCGCCCAGAAATGTGGCGGCGTCCACATGAAGATGATCGCGAACATGAGAATGCTCTCGACGCTGACGCCGCCCGTCACGACGGCCCAGCCGATCATCGGCGGGAATGCGCCCGCGGCCCCACCGATCACAATGTTCTGCGGCGTACGGCGCTTGAGCCACATCGTGTAGACGACGACGTAGAAGGCAATCGTGAGCGCAAGCAGCGCGCCCGCCGCCCAGTTCACGAGCACGCCGAGCGTCACCACCGATCCGATCGACAGCACCATGCCGAAGCTGAAGGCTTCCTCGAGGGTCACGCTGCCGCGCGGGATCGGGCGGCCGGCTGTGCGGGCCATATGTGCGTCGATGTCGGCATCGTACCACATGTTGAGCGCGCC
>CAUJKI010000298.1 GCA_963205015.1 Pseudomonadota bacterium | reverse complement strand
TGCCGAGCCCGTCGCATGTCGGACAGGCGCCGGCGGGCGCGTTGAACGAGAAGAGCCGCGGCTCGATCTCCTCGATGGTGAAGCCGGAAACGGGACACGCGAAACGCTGCGAGAAGATCGTGCGCTCGTGGGTGTCGTTCTTCGACTTGTTCGCGCCTTCCGTTTCGGACTTCGGCAGCGGCTTGTCCGCAAACTCGATGACGGCAATGCCATCGGCGAGCGTCAGCGCCGTCTCGAAGCTGTCGGCAAGACGCGTCGCGATGCCCTTGCGCACGACGAGGCGGTCGATCACGACATCGATGTCGTGCTTGTATTTCTTGTCGAGCTTCGGCGCATCCGGGATCTCGTAGAACGTGCCGTTGATCTTCACGCGCTGGAAGCCGCGCTTCTGCCACTCGGCCAGCTCCTTGCGGAACTCGCCCTTGCGCCCGCGCACGACCGGCGCCAGCAGGTAGAGCCGCGTGCTCTCGGGCAGCGCCAGCACGCGGTCCACCATCTGCGTGACCGTCTGGCTCTCGATGGGCAAGCCCGTCGCGGGCGAGTACGGCACGCCGACGCGCGCGAACAGGAGGCGCAGGTAGTCGTAGATCTCCGTGTCCGTGCCCACCGTCGAACGTGGATTGCGCGAGGTGGTTTTCTGCTCGATGGAGATGGCCGGTGAGAGCCCGTCGATGTGATCCACATCGGGCTTCTGCATCATCTCGAGGAACTGGCGCGCGTACGCGGACAGGCTCTCGACATAGCGCCGCTGGCCCTCGGCGTAGATCGTATCGAATGCGAGCGAGGATTTGCCTGAGCCCGAGAGACCCGTGAACACGACGAGGGCATCGCGCGGGATCTCGAGGTCGACGTTCTTCAGGTTGTGCTCACGCGCACCGCGGACGTGGATCGTCTTGTGCAGGTCCGATCGCGCGACCGCAGATGGGCCGCCGACAGGCTGCAGGGAGGACTTGGCCGCCGCGGGGGCGGCTTTACGTGGTGACTTGCTCATGATGGGCTCGGCCGGGCGGTTAGGGGCGCCACTTTCCAGCCCGACCTTACTACGGACGGGGCGCCGCAGAGAACCCGTTCAGAACGATATCCGGGGACGATGTGTTGTGTCGGGAGATGGTGGTGCGCCCCATCCACACGGCACTGGCAGTAGATGTCTGGAAGTTCAGGATCGGGCTTTCGCGCCAGCCCTTGGCACCGGGCTCACGCACGGCGATCCGCGCCACGTCGTTGTTGAACTCCGTTACGTACATGGAGCGCAGGCCGACGAACGGCCTACCCGATATGGGCTTCTCCAGCGAGACTTCAAGCGTCTGGCGGTGCTCGTCGACATGGGCGAGCTTGATGGTCGCGGAGCCGCCGAGTTCATAGTCTAGCTGGAACGTCCGCGCCTTGGGGTCGAAGGCGATCTCCTTGATCCGCACGATCGGCCGGCCGTCCATCTCGATCGGCCCGATCAGCAGGGATGAGCCGAACGCCGTCGGCGCCATGCCGGCAGGCGCCTTGGGGCGCATGCGCCAGTACCCGTCCTGCGGGTAGAAGACGAGCACCTCCTCGCCCCCCATGGGCCGGATCATCCAGACCTGGACGAGGTGAAGGCCCTTCTCGATGCGGTCGCCGATCCGGACCGTGGCGGTCGAGGGGCGCCAGAAGGTCGGCATGGTCCAACCAACGAGCCAGATGTCCGGCTCCTCGTAGATGGTCTTGCGCGTCGGCACCTTCACGTCGCTCGTGTGCACCGGATCGCCGCTCATGTCGCAGTCCGTCCAGTCGGCCTCGAAGCTGTCGCGCTGGATGGATGTGATGTACGCCGGATGCGCCGCCTCGATGCGAAAGCTGCGCACCGTGTCCGACGTGAAGTCGATCGAGATGTTGTCCTTCTCCGCGCACAGCACCGGCTCGGAGCCGTTCGTCACGGTGACGGCGAGGTCGTCGTGGCTGCCGGCGCGGGCGAGAGTGGCGGTCATCAGGGTCACCGTGAGCAGGAGGAGCAGGTGGCCGGCGCGGACAAGCTGAGCAGGCATGACACGCACGGTCGAGGATTGTTCGGCGGGCAGTCGCGCCTGCGGCGCGAGCAGGGGCTAGCCCCTGCAACCCCGACCGGGAAACACCCCGGACCCCCGTCTTTTATAGGGTGAAGGGAGATGGGGCAAAGGGGGGAACTCCATCCGCTCACCTCACGGATGGCGCCAAAATAGCTCTGAATATCGCAGGATGCGCTCTCCCCTTGCCCTTGCTTGGCGGTGACACGCATTGATAATGAGGAGCCAGGGAGCTAGGTCCGATCTCGTGTCGTGGCACGGGCGACTGCGCGTCTTGTATGTTGGATCGCCGGAGGATTTTAGGGGCATTTCCAAATTCGTTGTCGGGGGAGAGGAGCTTGCATTTAAGCATCAGGGCAGCATTGCTGCTGCTTACGATATTCTTTTTTGATGTTTCGCCATCTGCGGCGCAGCAGTGTCTTCCGAACGGATGCGGGCCGCAGGGGTTCTTCAACTATGTCGTCCCCAATCGCATCGCGCATTGCAAATTCAAGGATGCCTGCGACGCGCATGATATTTGCTATTCAGAATGCCTTTCATGCTCACCGACATGGCAGCGTGCAGTCTGTAGTGGTGCGGAAAACAAGAAAAAAAGGAAGATCGCTTGCGATGTTAACTTCAGGGACAAACTCACCGAACAGAATAAGGGCAGCAGGATCTGCGCGGCATTTGTGCGAGCCTATTATCTCGCGGTGGTGAGCATGGGAGAAAGCTGGCATCGCGGCAAGCCGCCCGACGATGAGGCCGCGGAGCAGTTCAAGGCCACATTTGAGGATGAGATGGCCGAGGCAGGGCTTCCCATCACGTTGCGTCCCAAATAGCTGTTTGCTCATGTGCGGCGGCCATCGGCTGCGTGAGGTCAAATATGAATGGTGCTATCAATCCGGCTTCGCTCGGATGCTTGCCGGCATTTCGGATTTCGCTCACTTGTTTCGCGTATCTTTTTTGGCTCCTGTGCTCCTGTGCAATTCTTGCATTGTCGTGCGAGGCGAGGGCGGAGGGAGCGCGAAAAGCCCTAGTTATTGGGATGGGTGACTACGAGAATCTGGATATGGACCGGCAGACGCCACGGGCGGCCAACGATGCTCGGGCAATATCGGAGAAGCTGAAGGCATTGGGCTTTGCGGTCACGCAGCATATCTCAACGCCATCGACGAGCAGCGGAGCTGGCGCCAGGGTCGGACTGTCGGATTTCTGGCAGGCGATCGATGATTTTGCGCACACCATACAGCGCAACGATGTGGCCGTTTTTTACTTTGCCGGTCACGGCGTGCAGAGGGGCGGCATAAACTATCTCCTGCCCAGTGACGCACCATCGCCAACCAGGGTATCGTCTACTGTCTACTTCAAGCGGCTTGTGCCGCTGACGGATATTCTCGATATCCTCGCAGCGAAGAATCCTCAGGCGCGTGTTCTGATTATCGACGCATGTCGGAACGATCCTTATCGGGAGGCAGGCGTACGGACGGCTTCGGATGTGTCCGGCCCGGCACCACCGAATTCGGGAAACGTGAACGGTGCCTACATCATGTTCTCAACTGGATACGGGAAAACAGCGTTGGATCGCCTGAGGAAGGCGACCCCGCCGGACACACATTCGAACTCCCCATTCACGCGCGTGTTTCTGAGCGTTCTCGATCAGCCCGGCTTGAAACTTGATCAGGTCCTTGAGCAGACGCAAAAGGGCTTGGCTTCATTGCTGATTGACGAGGGGCATGAGCAAAAACCAGTTGCGTTTAGTGATGGGGCTGGTGATTTCTGTCTGAATTCCCCCTGCCGGGTGTCGTCCGGCAAGCAAGACGAAGTGCGCGTAGAGTTGCCGAGACAGTCACATCTCACGGCGCTCGAGGCCCAGGCGCAAGTGGCATGGAATGCACTGAAACCACCTTACACCAAGGAAAAGCTTGCCGCGTTCATGAAGCGCTTTCCGGACACGTTTGCCAGCGATATGGCTGAAGTGGAACTCAAAAGCATAGCAGACAGCCACGCTACGGGGCGGGTCAAGGCAGGATGGACACCATCTGTCGCCGCTTCCGAGAGGGCGCCTACTGAGGCAGCGCAGAAGAATCGAGTTTCGTCGTCGTCGCTGTTTGATGACTATCTTATCGGCTACTACGACAAACCCAGCGACAACGGCGCGATCACGTCCATGCTCAGAACGGCGGGCATTAGGTTTTCGCTCCTCAAGAGCGTTCGTCAACATCAGTCGGAGCCGACGAATGCCATCCTGTGCGGAAACGGTGTCCCCGCGGACGTCGCGCGCGAAATGGCATATCTCATGACGCGCAGCGGCATCGGCGTTAAGGCGATCATCTCCGACCGGAATTTCAAGAACCCGAAGCAGCTCCTTCTGGTAAACGCAATGGCCGCAAATTATGTGCGCCTGGATTCGCCTGATCTTACGCTTCAGCAAATTAAGACAGGTAATTGGTGTCAATAGAGGTTTGGGGCTGTCTTTGGCGGCTGCGGATTGGCGTCGGTACGACGGTACAATCCCTGCTTTGCGCGGATAAGCGGATTTAGTCACCGATAGGCGTCAATTTCGCGGATCACCTCCGCTCAGGCTCGAATAGCGCCGAATACTGCGGCCAATAGGCCCGGATCAGGAGCAGGCTGCACACGGCAAGGATCGCGGCGACGGGCAGGCCCTGCGGGTTCAGGAACAGGTGGAAGCCGATGATCACCGTGATTACCGGCAGGATCAGCGCGAGGCCGAACGCCGGCGCACGGTTCAAGATGAGGCTCGCGCCGCCGATCAGGTTCACCGCCTTCAGCAGCGGCCAGAAGAAGCCCGAGGCGATCAGCGCTCCCTCGAACGCTTCGCCGCGCGCGGAGGTCGGCGGGTGAATGAGATGGGCGCCCGTAGCGAGGAAATAGAAGCCGTCGGTCGCACTGATCAGGAAAAGAGCGCCGAGCACCAGGCGCGGAAGCGTAATGGCAAAAAACCTCTTCATGTGAATCCCCAAGGCGAATGCAATGGTGAGCCAGCCAACGAACTCTCCGGCTTACGTGGCGCCTTCAGAAGCGCTCGGGCGCGCTAGAAGCCAGACAAGCCCCCGCCCGACAATAATCTTCAGTGTCGCAGATCGGTGTTCGGACCTACGGCAAGTTGACCTGCCATGAGACGCCGAAGCGGTCGTTGCACCAGCCGAAGCGGGTCGAGAAGCCGTAGTTGTCCGGCGGCATGAGCAGCTGGCCCCCACCCGAGAGTGCCGCGAACAGCCGCTCGAACTCCGCGGCATCGGCGCATTGGATGAAGAACGACGTCGAGGGCGTGAAGCTGAAGGCGTGGTGGACGAAACTGTCCGACGCCATGACCCGGTGGTCGTTGAGCGTGAAAATGGCGTGGATGACGCTGCCTTCCGGGCCGGGGCCTCCAGGACCGTACTTGGTCATCTGGACGATCTCGGAATCAGGAAACAGTGACATATAGAAGCGGATGGCCTCCTCCGCCCTGCCCTCGAACATGAGGAACGTGCTGATCGATTGCGGCATTGGACGAGATCCTTCCCTTTGCCTGAGCGCATTGTGCTAAAGGCTGGCGGGAGAATGTCGAGGGAATGTGGCTGCGGCCTCCTCAGCGCACCTTGATATGCTGATGGACATGCGGGCGGCGCGCGCCGTGGGTGTGGCGCTCGTGCTCGATCTCGGCCGGGATGATGACCACCCGGCCATGCCGGACGCCGCGCTCGGCGACGATGCGCTCGGCCAGAGTCTCGACCTCGCTCGTTAGCCCTTTCAGCACCGCGACCTCCATGCAGCTCTCGTGATCGAGCGCCACCCGCATCGTGGCGACCGAGAGATCATGCTGATCCTGATAGGCGTGCGCGAGGCGCTTTGGCAGGTCGCGCGTGCCCTGGTCGTAGACGTAGATCACGCCGGCGACGCAGTCGGAGGAGGCCGCAGTGACCGTGCGTGTGTGCGCAAGCCCGGCCCGCACTAGATCGCGGATCGCCTCTGACCGGTTCTGATTGCCGCGAGATTGGGCAAGCCTGTCTATTTCTTCGGCAAGATCGTCGTCGAGCGTGATGGTGATGCGTTGCATGAGGGCCTCAGTGGCGAAAAACCCGATCGGTATGAGCTTTCATCGTGGACATCATACTCATGCCCTCAATAGCCTGCGAATGCGGGGGCGCGATCTTGGGGCAGGCAGGAACTATGGGCAAGAGAGCTGGCATCGCGATTGCGCTCAGTATCGCTTCGATCGGGCCACTGGCCGCGCAGCAGAATTGGGCGATTCTCGCCCCCACGATGCCGTATCGGGACTATCGCGATCCTGAACTGGTCCGCCGCGATGGCGAGCTACTCCCGCGCCTGAAGTCGCTGATCGACACACTGCCCGGCCGCACCGGCCTGACGTTCCAATCCCGCGCCGTCTTCTTCGGGTTCTCGCGGGGGAGCCAGGAAGCGATCCGCTACTCGCTCATGTTCCCCGATCTGACGCTCGGTGTGGCCGGTCTCTCGGCCGGCTCGTACACGCTGCCATCCAGCACGGACGCCGAGGGCAAGATGGCCCGTTATCCGTTCGGCGTGGCGGACGTGGACACCATCTGCGGGCAGAAGTTCGACGCGGCAGCCGCCAAGAACGTCTCGTACTTCATCGGTGTTGGCGGCGCAGACACC